>JBEDFV010000020.1:0-25504 GCA_041175005.1 Pseudomonadota bacterium | reverse complement strand
GGCCTGCCGACCGGATTTTGCAGATGTCGTCTGCAAAATCTCCCGCTCCTCAAATTGTGCAGATGCCATCTGACAAATCTTCCACCGCCCAAATTCTCCAGACGACATCTGGACATGCTCTGGATCTGTCCGCCCTGGCCCAAGCCTTCCCTTTGCCTTGGTCGGCCTATGTGCGCCTGCTCTCCGTCAAGAACCCGCAAGCCCGCGCCTTCTACGAAACGGAGGCACTGCGCAGCGGCTGGACCATCGCCCAACTGAATCGCCAGATTGCCAGCCGGTTCTATGAGCGCACCGCACTTTCCGCCAACAAGGCGGCGATGCTGGACAAGGGAGAGGTGGTCGAGCGTGGCTACGCCATCACGCCCGAGCATGCTGGTCATCGACCTCAAGGTCGGCAAGTTCAGCTACGCCGATGCTGGGCAGATGCACTTGTACCTCAACAATCAACCGGCACCATCTCCCACCCCCTACCTAATCGAAAATTTCATTGAGCCAAGACTTGGGCTTCTTCTGGTAGGTGTACCGCGGATCGGGATACGGACGCGACTCTGCCCGAGGCTGTGCGGGCTGCGCTGAGGCAGCGCCCCTTTCAATCAGCTTATCGAGTTCGCCACGATCGAGCCAGACCCCACGACAAGCGGGGCAGTAGTCGATCTCAACTCCTTGACGCTCTGAGATGACAAGCTGGGGATCTTTACAGACCGGGCAGTGCATGGAGAGGCTCCTTTGTTGAAGTGATCATTCGAGAAAGCACCTAAGATTAGGTTCCTTTAGCGATGCAGAGTCCGCCTTCCATGAAAGGATATTGGCGCCCATGACGCGACGCCCCACGGAGCGAAGTCTCGCCCTACCCCATGGGGTGACCCTGATGACCTACTCAGCCGGTAGCGGCCCGCCACTACTTTTTCTACCCGGATCTAACGCCGACTTCAGACTACGCGGCCCTGTCTTTCAGAGTGCCCTGATCGACCACTTTCAGGTCGTAACCTTCGAGCACCGTGGGCTGGGACGATCAAGCGGGCCAGAGTCGCCATGGACGATGACCCATTTCGCCCAAGACGCACTGGCAGTGCTTGATGCCTACAAGACACCTCGCGCGGCGGTGATCGGGGAGTCCTTTGGCGCCATGGTTGCCCAGGTTCTACTGTCCATCGCGCCCGAGCGTATCGCGCAGACCGCCCTCTGCGGCGGGTCGGCGGGTGGCAAGGCGGGCCAGTCACTCGCCTTTGAAAGGCTCATGAGGCTTGATGCAGAAGAGCGGGCCCGGGTCTATCTTCTGCACCTGAATGCAAGAAACGCCGAACTCCGAGACAACGCGCCCGACCGCTTCGCGGAGATGGTGAAGACGCGATGCGCATTTGAGGAGGTATTTCTTGGGGGACTCTGCCAGCCGAACGGTTATGCAAAGCTCTTAGAGGCTCGGGCCCAGCATGACTCTGCAGAGGCCCTGGGCATGGTACGTAAAGATGGAGTACTCATTCTTGGTGGAGAAGACGACCGCATCGCGCCTCCGGAGAACCAGAGGGCACTACAGGCCTGCCTACCAGGCAGCCTACTCAAGATGTTTCCAGGTGGCCACGACTTCCTCTTTGCAACGCCTGAGCCCATAGCATGGATCTTGGCGCAGTGGCATGGATGAGAATTACATGGGACGAGAATAGGCTTTGGTTACTATCCATGCTCAGGCCTCGCCGCGCACCCATAAAAACCTAGGAAGCCCTGTGGAGACACCTATAACCGACTCAATACCCCACGCGCGCCTGCGATCCCATCTTGCATCCGTCATCGTCGGCCAGCATGCCCTTCTCGACCGCCTCACCGTTGCCCTGTTGGCGGGAGGGCATGTTCTGGTCGAAGGACTCCCTGGGCTTGCAAAGACAACCGCTATCAAAACACTGGCGCAGTCAATCAATGCTCGATTCAAGCGTATTCAGTTCACGCCAGATCTTTTGCCTGGCGATCTTACTGGGACCGATGTCTATGAGGCCAAAACTGGAGACTTCCGATTTGTCGAAGGCCCCCTATTTCATGACATTGTTCTGGCCGATGAAATTAACCGCGCCCCGGCTAAGGTGCAGAGCGCACTGCTGGAGGCCATGCAAGAGCGACAGATCACTGCCGGCGGACAGACCCGAGCCCTATCAGAGATTTTTCTGGTCATGGCGACCCAGAATCCGATTGAACAGGCGGGGACCTACCGGCTTCCTGAGGCCCAGCTAGACCGCTTTATGTTTCAGGTCGTTCTGACCTATCCCAGCGAGACAGAAGAAAAGGAAATTCTTCGTCGACATCAGAATCCTGTCATGCAATCTGGGCCTGTGCTTCAACGGTCCGATCTTATCGATCTGCGCAGCCAGTCACAGGCGGTACATCTGAGCGATGCCGTCGGCGACTACATCGTTCGCCTGGTACGGGCTACCCGGGAAATCGGTCGTTGGGTGCCGGACTTCGACGGCGCGATTGAGGTAGGTGCAAGCCCTAGGGGTGTACTGGCCTTAAGCGAAGCGGCCCGGGCACATGCGTTCTGCGCGGGCAGAGCATACGTCACGCCGGATGATGTGCAGGCACTCGCCCCGGATGTACTGCGCCACCGAATTGCTCTGAGTCTGCAGGCAAGCATGAAGAGGGTCACCAAAGACCGTCTGCTGGCCGCACTCATTCAGGCTGTGCCCACTCCCTAGGCCCAGCTACCTAGACCCCGAGCTAAAGAGATACAGAGATAAAGAAATACAGGCACTGTTGTGGGCGGTTCTCTTACAGATTCCCCCTTGCTGACAGAGCATGAGGTCAGCGACCTCATCGCCTCGGCCGTGGACTGTCTGATCCCCACAGTCGCCACCGAGGCACACGGCCATCGGGCGGGTGACTGGCCTGGAACCCGCCTCGGCCAGGGCCTCGACTTTGAGGAGTCGCGCCCCTACACGGCCAGCGATGCCATTCGTGACATGGACTGGCGCAGTACAGCGAGACTCGGCCACGCCTATGTGAAGACCTATCGGGAAGAGCGACAGCCGATATGGGCCATCGTGGTCGATCGGGGGCCCCTCATGCGTTTTGGCAGTCGCCGTCGGCTGAAAGTAACGCAGGCGGCACGGGCTGCCGTCTGGATCGGTGCTCAGGCGCTCGCCCAAGGGGCAGCTGTGACACTCAACCTCTGGGATCGCTCAGATACCTGGCTCGGCCCCTTCCATGAGCAGGACCAGTGGATTGCAGCCTTGCAAGCGCTTATCGCTCCTGCGCCACCGATCTGGGCCTCAAGCGGCTCGGCCGAGGAAGACACCAACACGGACCGTCTAGAGTTACTCACAGAGCGCCTTCCAGCCGGTACACGCGTTTTCTTGATAACGGATTTTCACTGGCTGCATAGCCCCGATACCATTGCGCTTGCGCGACTGGCCCAGGCGAGCCAACCCACAGCCATCCGGATCAGTGACCCGCTAGAGCGCGAGATCAGGCCAGAGGGACTTGTTCGGCTCAGGGCTCCCGGAGAACGCTATAGCTTTTTCGTGACCCACAACTCTGAGGTCTGGCATGACAAGGTCAACCGAGGAGTCGCCGAACAACGACAGGCCCAGGCAGCGCTTTTTCAGACCCTACGGATGACATGCCGTGACCTCTGTGTCACGGATGAGGACCTAGTGAGACATCTGTCATGACGGAGATAGATGTCACAACGCCATGGATTCTTGGGTTTTTGAGTCTTCTGCCCTTCTTTGGATATTGGTCCTGGCAACAGCTTCGCCAGCCCCAGACGGGCGCAGGCGCCCTCGTATTACCAAGTCTCTGGGGCCGCATCGACCATGTCGCAACACCCACCCCGACTCGTCTCTGGATTCGTCTTGGTCTCAGTGCCATGGCCTTCGGATTGGCGATGCTATCGGCAAGTGATGTTGTCCTTCTCGCCAGCCACACACCCTCGGAGCAGCGCGGACGTCCAATCATGCTCGTGGTGGACAGTTCGCTCACGATGACTCTGGAAGATCTCTCGCCGAAGGCGCGGGTCACCCGCATGGAGGCAACGCAGGCATTTCTATCCGCATGGATTCGCCAGCGACCCGAAAACGCCTTTGGCCTGATTATCTTTGGGTCGCAGGCCGCAGTGCTCTCTCGTCCCACTGCTGACTCGGACTTTGTTCTGGCCCAGTTGTCTCGTGTCCAGGTCGGTACCCTGGGCAACAACACCGCACTAGGGGATGCCCTGGGCCTCGCACTGCACGAACTCGCACGCGTCGAGAAGGCCGAGCTGCGACCCACCGTGGTGCTCGTGTCGGATGGCGAGGCGAGCAACAGCGGAACCATGGAGCCCATGAATGCCGTCGCCATCGCACAGAGTCGGGGCATCCCGATTCACACCATTCAGTTTGGTAGCCCGCGTGCCCCGTCTGATAACCAGCCGAGTCTCCGCGAGATTTCTACGCTGACCGAAGGAGAACATTGGAATGTGCAGAATTCGGCGCTTCTTGGCCCAATCATGGCCAGACTCGAAGCACTCACCCCTTTGGTGGATCTTCCCCCCCAGCGCCTGCCAAGCCAGTGGCTTAGCCCCTGGATCCTGATGGTTGCGGTGTTACTCGCCCTCGCAAGTCTTGTTACCGGAAAAGACCGTACGGCAAGCCTCATAGAACCCGCGCTCCGTCCCTGGGCCATACCCGAGCAGCGTGTCCCAAAGGCGCATCGGCTTCTGAGAATGTCGGTCATGGGTCTGCTGATCTGCGCCCTTCTTGGGGCATGCGTGCAGATGCTGCGTGACCCATGGGCAAAGATACTTACCGCTTCTCAATCGGCCGAGCAGCCCAGCCAATTTGTGGCAGTCCTACCCCTCATCAAGGGAGACCAAACGGATCTTTTTGCGATGCGGCTCTCCCTACTACACCTCGCGGAAGCCTACCCAGAAAAGCCGGTTGCCGTGGTTGTGGTCGCAGACACCACGGGCCTTGCCCTGCCATTTACGCGCGATCCTGCGGTACTACGCCGACTGCTGGATCAGCTGATCGCGCAGCGCGATGGCCTCAACACCGTAAGAGGCCAGTCAGAGTCTTTCGAACCGATTCACAAGGCGGTCGCTAAGGCACGGCAGTATGTACAGGAAGATCCGCAGTCTGTGGTCCTGGTTTTCGGTTCGTTAGATGGGCAGCAATTCATAGGGGCAAAGACCATTGCGGGGCTCTGGAGCGCCGAGAGATGGCGCGCACTATTTGGTAATGCGCCTGCCCCATCGCGAGACCTGCCATCGTGGGAGGGGCTTCGTTCCTGGCAGGTCTTCATCGTACTGGCTGGCCTCCTCTGGTTGCTGCTCTGGTCTACCCGCCGACTCGGTCCCGGTCCCTTAGACACCCAGGAGACGCAGGAGACTCGCGTGGCTAGGACGAGACGCGGTCTGGCTGTTGTTGTGGCACTGCTCTTTGCAGTCGCGGGCCTGGCCCCTACAGATGCAAGAGCCGAGGAATTTGGCAGCACACGGCCAATTGCCACGCCTCTAAGAGCGCAGGCGGTGGGCACCGCGCCACCGACTGCGGCCATGGGGCTCACGCAACGGATGCAGCAAGGACGGGAGTGGATTGAGAAACAGCATCCAGAGAAGGCCATCACGGTCTTTCAGGAGGCCCTGATCTTGGCTGACGGGCCAGACCGGACAGCGGTGCTCTTTAACCTGGGGTTGGCGCTGTCCTACGCGCAGCAGTGGGAGACCGCGGCCGCCCTCTGGAGAGATTACCTGCAACGCTTCCCCGAAGATGTGGAGGCACGCAAGAACCTCGCCCTCGTCTTAAAAAAGCGGGCGGCTGCCCAGGCGGCCCAGGGTGAGGCGTCGGATCTGCGGGGTAGGCGTGGTCGCATAGCACAGGGCCTGGTGCAGACAGATGGTGCTGGCGCGACCGAGGCCGACCTGTTGGCACGCGACGCCGAATCGCCCAACCAGGCCCGTGGGGCTGGAGAATCGCAACGCACGAATCCTTGGCATAGAAGCCCACCTTCTGACCAGACAATAAGCCGCCGCTGGCCCATCACAGAGACCCAGACGCGCGAGGCAGAACGTCGGCTCGAGCGTCTTACGGACGAGCCATTGGTTCTGCTGCAGGGACTGCTCGGGCAGAGACATTGGCCACCCGCAAGACAAAGGCAAGAGCCCGCCTTAGAGCCCGCCGCGGGGCAACGGCCATGATCCAACGACGCCTGCGACTATCCCGATTTTGGGTCTGGGGGCTAGCACTCATGCTCTCCGGTGCTGTCCTGGCACAGGACGCCCCGACACACCGTTGGTCTGTGAGCGACCCCAAGCCACGATTGGCAAATCGATTCACCCTTTCGTTGGCGGTCTGTGATAGCCGCCGCTTTGCCTGGGCGCCCGTTGCGCTCCCGCCTCATCCAGGATTTATCAGCCGATTTGAGACTGAGATCGCGATTGAACAACATGCCGATGGACAGCCCTGTGTCGGGACACGCTGGTCCTGGACGTTACTGCCTATACGGTCGGGCGACCTTGTCTTAGAGACGGTACGACTGCAGGCAAGCCGGTTTGGCCAGCCGATCGACTATGCCATTACCGGACCAGGTATTACCGTATCTGCCCCGCCCGACTGGCTGCCCGCCATCGTTGCAAATCGCAGGCCCGCCCGCTTCGACTGGGTGCCGACAGAACCGCAACGCCCCGGATCTGCCTCTGAGACAGTAGGAACCAAGGACTTCGTGCAACAGACCCTGCGAGTACAGAGTAGCCTGAGCAGAGATGCCCTAGAGAAATGGCTCGCCATCATGTTGGAAGACCAAGCGGCGTGGCGCAGCCTGCCTCCCTTCATAGCCCCGGCTCCCGGCGGACTTGGCGATGACTTCTTGGTCACTTTTTTCGCCCAGGCAACACCACCAGAGATTCCCGCATTACACCTACAGATGACCATACTTGATCCAGAGACCCTGGCCCTGGAGACGCGGCATCTTATGCGGCCCGCCGAGGCGGTGCCCCAGGTGGGCTCGGCCTCGGGGACACGTCTGCTCACCCTCTGGTCCCAGGTCTATGACTGGGGACAGCAAAGCCTTCCCTGGCTCTCATTGCTTACGCTGCTCTTTGTCTTTCTCTTCACCCAGATGCAAAAAGAGGGATGGCGCCTGCAACGCCTCTGGCTCGACTACCGGGTCAAGACCATAAAAACCTACCCGGCACTCTGGGCACTGCTAAGAAAGAGTCGATGGCCCAGTGCCTCAGCGCCTCAGACCACCCCGCGCGCCTGGGCGCAGGGGGTCTGCAGCGGCATCGAAAATTCTGTCGATCGGTCTGCTCTCTGGTCCGCAGTCACGGCCCTAGAAGAAGGGCTCTTCTCAGACCGGCCGACACGAGATCTTCGCCTGGTAGGCAAGGCTTTGGTAGAGGTGCTTCAGAGATGGCGCCCCCCGCTAGTGGACCGCGATACGTCGACCCGCCGATGAGGCCTTCTTTGGTAGGGTGAGCGAAAGGATGCCTTCTTGATAATTGGCCTTACAGCTGGACGGATCGATGTCGGACTGCAAGACAAAACGTCGTGAAACCGCACCGTAGTAGCGCTCGCTTTGCACGACACGCTCGTTTTCCACCTTACGGTCGCACTGTTTCACCTCTGCGCTGATGGTGACTTGGGGCCCATCAATATCGATCTGAATGTCGTCTTTTTTTAAGCCGGGCATCTCTGCCTCAATGTTGTAGGCCCGATCGTCTTCGCGAATCTCAACAGCAAAGTCTTCTGGCAGGGACCGTCCATGTAACGGACGAATAAGCACCCCGGGGGACGCCCAGTCGGTAAAGAAGTCCCGCATCAGGTTGTCCCGTATCTTCATTAGCCCACTCATCATCGCTCTCCTCTCTTCATAGAGATTGTTCAAGGGAGGCCCACGATGCCACTGCCACTAGACCCCGCATCCACGAAGCAGTTGGCTTCTTGCAGCATATGATTGGGCACTCTAAGAAACGCTATGCCCCCCCTTTTTTTGATTCCTGACCTCTTTTCCCCCACGTGATGTATGCCACTAAGTCTTGATGCCACGACCCTCGCAACACAGAGGGCGCGCCCTCTGCCTCGCAAGCCCTTTTCGTTCTTCTGGCAGATCATCTGGCGTGGCTTTCGATTTCGGGCCATAGGCCTGGCCCTGCTTGCAGCCGCCGGTATCGGATTAATGGGATTTGAGCCAGTGCTCATGCGTGAACTGGTTGATGAACTGGGTAAGCCGGAGCCAAGTTCTGCGCGGGCCTGGTGGCTCTTTGCCCTGGTGGCAGGCGTCTGGTATCTCTCATCGATTGCCAACCGACTGCGCGACTGGCTTGATCTACACACCGCACCCGAACTGCGCAAGCAGGCGCAGCTTGAGGTCTACTGCTGGCTTGAGGGCCATGCCACCCAGTTTTTCCAAGACCATATGGCTGGCAGTCTGAGTCAGAAGGTCAAGCAGGTGGGCACCGCCATGGTGAGCCTCTCAGAAATTGTCTTTAACGGCTTTGTGCGGGTCATTCTCGCCATCGTGATTGCGGCCGTGGTCTTGGCCTCCGCCCCCGGCTATTTCTTCTACTCTTTTCTGGCCTGGCTTGTCGTCTTCCTGTGGCTCTCGGCCTGGTTTGCCAAGCGATGCACACCTTATTTTCGGGCCTTTAGTGAGGAGGCCTCTGCGACCACAGGCATTCTGGTAGATGCGGTGTCGCATATGGATCTGGTGCGGGCCCATGCGAAGAAACAGTTCGAACGGCTTCACCTCTTTGATGCCTTAACCAAGGAGAAGACCGCCTCGATCAATACCCGGTGGTTCCTGCTCTGGATGATGCTGGTCCTCTACTCGGGGCTGTTGTTTTTCCAGGCCCTCTTTGTCGGTCTGTCTGTCTCGGCGTTTCTGGACAACACCATGACGCTTGGCGAGTTGGTCATGGTGATCTCCCTGGCCGCCATTCTGGTGGCCAATGTCTGGGGGCTTTCTACGCAGCTTATTCAATACTTTGAGCAAGTGGGAACACTCGAGTCGGCCCTGGCCCAGATTGGACAGGCACATGGTCTAACCGAGAGCGATCGTGCCCGGCCCCTGGTGGTCAAACACGGGGAGATCGTGTTTCGGGATGTGGACTATCGGCTCGCCGACGGTCGTTGGCTCTTTAAGAAATTCAACCTCAAGATTCGTGCCCAAGAGAAGGTGGGGCTTGTGGGCCCCTCCGGGGCAGGCAAGAGCACGCTGACCAAGCTGCTGCGCCGCCAATTCGACCTCGGCGGGGGCATGATCTGTATCGATGGGCAGGACATTGCCCAGGCCACCCTGGATAGCCTAAACCTAGCCATTGGCGAAGTGCCCCAGGAGCCTGTGCTCTTTCATCGCAGCCTACGAGACAATATTGGCTACCCGTTGCAACACCCAGATGAGGCACGGGTGCTGCGGGCTATTGAACAGGCCCACTGCGCTGGTTTTATCTTTGCCCGAGCCGAGGGCCTCGATGCCCTTGTCGGTGAAGGCGGCGTCAAACTCTCAGGCGGCGAGCGTCAGCGGGTCGCCCTGGCGCGGGCCTTCGTAAAAGACGCGCCCGTTCTCATTCTGGATGAGGCCACCTCTGCCCTGGACAGCGCGACCGAAGCCTTAATCCAAGACGCGCTAGAAAAGCTCTATGAGAACCGCACGGTATTGGTCATCGCCCACAGACTCTCAACGCTCACGCGCATGGACAGAATTGTGGTGCTCCGGGATGGGCAGATTTGCGAGGAAGGCACCCATGCCGCGCTCCTGGCTGCAGGGGGCGTCTATGCAGAACTCTGGCAGACACAGTCGGCGAGTTTTCTCAACGCCTAGGAAGACACACAAGAGGGCACTGCCTACTGGCCCGAGGACTCCGGAAGAAAGAGGGCAGGATCGACCAACGCGGTATTCAGAGCCACACTCCAGTGCAGGTGGGGTCCTGTAACCCGCCCTGTAGCCCCGACCCGTCCGATCCGTTGACCGGTAAGAAGCGTCTCGCCTTCCTGCACCTCGATAGTATCGAGATGGCAGAACATGGAGATAAGCCCCCGCCCGTGGTCGAGGAAGACAGACTTTCCGTTAAAAAAATAGTCGCCTGTGTTCACCACCCGTCCCGGCGCTGGGGCAATGACCGGCGTACCGGTAGGCGCCGCGATGTCCATGCCGGAATGTGGGCTACGAGGCTGGCTATTAAAAAAACGTCGCGAACCGAAAGAACTCGACCGAACCCCTTCGACCGGTGAAACAAACGCAAAGGTTGCGGGGAGTTCGGAACTGAAGACAGCGAAGGCCTCGCGAATCTTGACCTGCTCTGCCCGCACCCGGGCCAGGTCAGACTCGGAGAGATCGACATGCTTCGGTGCCACCGTGAGAAACTGGGTGATGTAATCTTTGGAGACCACCTGAAAAGGCAGAGGCACCGGTGTGCCTAACCCCTGAAGCTCCGCCTGGGCGGCCCCAATCTTCTGGCTTAGGGGAATACCGATAATGGCAAGCCACCCCCCCGCAGAGGGCATGGTGAGTACGGCATTGCCTTGAAAAGTGACTACTGGTGGCTGACCGGCGACGGACTGGGGAAGCGGCACCACCGCAATGCCTCCGGGTACCCGCTGATCACGCGGAAGCAGCGGGCCTGGGATAGGTGTCGTACCCGAGGCGTGGGCGGTTGCCGAGAAGTACCCCCAGGTTGAAGTGCTGAGAAGGCCTAGGGTTCGCGTGGCCGCGAGACAAAGCGCGGCTCCAGAGAGACGACGACGCGATAGGCAAGCAGGCATGACCGGTGTCACTAGCGGGTCGCAAAGACAAACCCACGGTCGATAAGCTTCTGGCGCAAGGCAGGCAGGACCTGTGCAACCGCTTCTTCGCCGCGCAGAATGGCCAGCTCACGGGTATCAAAATTTGTGAGGCTCAGCCCCCGGGTGTCGGGCCGAATCAGGATGTCTGCCTGAGCGGCCTGGGTCTTGCCAATCACCTGACCCATGATCGTAAAGGCCTGTAGTACGACATCAATGGAACCGCTCGGCTTTTTGCCTTCCGGCTGCTCCCCAATATCGACCGCAATAATAAAGTCGGCCTGCATCTCGCGTGCGGCCTGTACGGGCAGCGGCATCGTGACGCCACCATCGACATAAAGCCTGCCTGCAATTTCGGCCGGAATAAAAACACCCGGCACTGAGGCCGATGCCCGCACTGCCTGCCCGACATTGCCGGTTTTAAAAACCACCGTCTGTCCGGTGGCAAGATCCGTAGTCACGACCCCGAGCGGCCTGCTGAGCTTATCGAAGCTGCGGCCCTGGATGCGGGTGTTGACAAACCGTTCCAGCAACTCGCCCTTGATCCATCCGCCCTTCCCGAGAACGTCCCAGTCCATAACCTGTGACTCTTTGGTCTCCATGGCGAGTCGCTGCAGCTGAAAGCCAGTCATGCCACTGGCATAGAGGGCCCCGACCACCGCACCAGCACTCGTACCCGTGACAAGGTCGACACGAATACCCTGACTCTCCAGCGCCTTGATGACCCCCACATGGGCAAAGCCACGTGCCGCACCACCGCCCAAGGCCAGTGCCACTCTGGGAGCGGCGACAGGCGTGGCCGGCGAGGAGGTCGTCTGCGGGGGCGTACTGGTTGAGCAGCCCACAAGCCAACTGGTGAGCACCGCTGCCATAGCCTTGATTGCGTGATTCATACGCTGCCACATACCCTAAAAAAGTCGCCCATAAAGAGAGGGTTATGGGAACATGCCGGGCGAGACGATTTTCGCGCAGCCTCCCAGGCCTTGATGATATGCCATTCATTCTGACGATTAGAGACGAGAGATGACCGCCGGTGTGATGGCGCTTGTGCTCTTTGGCGCGGTCTTGCATGCATCGTGGAATGTGATGGTGAAGTCGAGCCAGGATAAGACCCTGGACACAGCCGTAATCCATGTTTTTTGTGCCCTGATTGCCCTGCCTGTGGCCGTGTTTCTCGGGCCGCCTCCGCAGGAGGCCCTTCCCTTTCTCCTGGCCTCGGTGGCCATCCATGTGGGCTACTACTTCTCCTTGGCGAGGGCCTATCACCATGGGAGCCTCGGCCTTACCTACCCCATCATGCGCGGTAGTGCGCCCCTTCTGGTCGCGTTGGCCTCATGGGTGGTACTTGAGGAGTCGCTCTCCTTCACCGGATGGATTGGCGTCGTGACGCTCTGCCTGGGGGTCATAGGGCTTGGGCTCTCAGCAAATATCGGGCAGCAGAAAACCGCTTTTGGCTTTGCCTTAGGCAATGCTACCATCGTTGCCCTCTATACCCTTGTCGACGCACAAGGGGTGAGACTCTCGGGTGATGCCGCCTTGGCCTATATCGCCCTGCTCTTTAGTCTCGATGGTTGGATTTTTGGTCTTGCGGTCTTTAGCCGTCGCGGGGCGCAGGCACTTCGCTATACCGCGCAGCGTTGGCCGATGGCCCTCGGCGGTGCGATGGCGTCGGTAGGCTCCTACGCGATCGCGCTCTGGGCGATGACGGTTGCTCCGGTGGCTGCGGTGGCCGCACTACGCGAGACATCGGTACTCTTTGGTGTCTTACTCGGAAGCCTCATACTCAGAGAGACACTCAGTGCACAGCGGATTCTGGCAACCGTGTTGATTATTCTTGGTGCGATCGCCATTCGCTTTGGCAGCGGCCCAACCGGCTGAGCCAGAGTCAGCCATGGTCAGCCATGCTCAGCCAGAGAGCATCTCGGTGCAGCCTGCCGGCGCACACGGCGTCGCGTGATGCGTTACCAGAACCCGAGCTTCTCGGCCTGGCGCAAGGCCTTTATCTTGTCGTGGTGCGGGCTATCGAGATCGATCGGCGCCCAGTCGGACTCTTTCTCGTCGGAGAGGACAACCTCTCCACCGCCCATGGCCTCACTACAGGCGACCTTTCGGGTGACCTTGCGGCGCATCGCACGCACGTCAAATAACGCGTAGACGCGCATCGACTGGTAGGAAAGGCCCTTCGCGGTGGTCTTTGGACTCTCATAGTCCTGGACCTCTTCGACAAAGACGATGTCAGCAGACTGCTGCTGTATGGACTCAAAATCGAGATACTCGGTAATGCCGCCTGTCTGGTGTACTTCGAAGATCATGGTTTCCCCCCAGGGGTCTTCGGCAGTGAGGTCAACAAGACAACTGATCCGCGAGATCTTGGAAGTTACGGGCATGAAAGTCAAACCGCGGCTCGCGACGCAGATCGCGTGTCTGGTTAGGGCCAAATTCGTGCGGTCGTTCTACAAAGGCGGTGCGACAGCCCAGGGCCCGGGCTGCATCGAGATCATCTTTGTGGGCAGCGACAAGCATCATGTCCTCTGGATCAATCTCAAATAAACGGCAGACGCCGAGATAGGTCTCGGGGTCGGGCTTGTAGTGACGAAAGACCTCGGCAGACAAGATACAGTCCCAGGGCAGGCCGGCACGCTTGGCCATCTCGGTGAGGAGAGAGATATTTCCGTTAGACAACGTGGTGATCGTAAAGCGCGACTTCAGGCGCGTGAGGCCCTCAACCGCATCAGGCCAGGGTCTGAGTCGGTGCCAGACCAGATTGAGCGCCCGGCGGGCTGGTTCGTCCATCTCGATTCTGTACTTCACAAGCAGGTCGTCGAGAATCATGCGATGCAGATCGTCAATACGCGTCCATCCCAGTTCGCCCGACCGCACCCTTGCCATCGCAGGCTGATAGCCTGCTCGCCAGTCGAGTGCAAACTGCCCAGGGTCGACATCCAGCCCCAGCTGTGCAACCTCCCGCACGATCGATCCATACCAGTCGACGACAGTGCCAAAGACATCGAAGGCAAGAATTTTCATCAGATCGCTCCTAGATGCCAACAATAGCGCCCTATTATTCCCCAGAAGATTCCCCAGAAGCGGGTGCGAGCAGTTATGATCCCGGCATTCTTCGCGTGCCTGCAGGCTGACCGTGCCTAAGGGCCGTCCTCATTTATCCGACCTGATCTGCGCAGCCATGCCCCGTCTCCGTACCCTTCTCGCGTTTACTACCACCCTTGCGCTGAGCACCGGCCTACAGGCGCAATCTGCAACGCCCCAGGCGACCCAGAGCTGCCAGGGTAGCCATAGCGCCGCATGGTCCCAGTGTGTGGGTAATTTCGAGACTTCAGAAGGCAACCGCTACGAGGGACACTTTCAGCAGGGGCGACCCCATGGATACGGCGTGTTCTTTTATTTGGCAGACGGGCCCACCCAGGGAGATGTCTATTCCGGACAGTGGGAGAACGGGCAGATGACAGGCGTTGGCACCTACTTCTTCTCGTACGGGGCGCTCTACTCTGGCCAGTACCGCAATGGGCTGTATCACGGGCTTGGGCTCTTCTACTACAGCAACGGAGATCTCTATCGAGGGATGTTTCAGAAGGGAACCCCCCACGGCCAGGGCAAGCTGCTGCAATCGGGCAAGACCTTTGAGGGCGAGTTTGTCTCCGGTGTGCTCACCGGCAGTCAGCTTACTGTCATTCCAGACCGTAATCCGGTGATTAGCCTTGCCGCACCCTCTGCGCCAAAGGCTGCCCCCGCAGCCGCACCGGCCCCTTTAGCGGCTCTACCCAGTGGTGCCTCTACAGCGAATACGACCCCCTCAGAGTCGAAGAAGGTCACAGAGACACGTGAAGCCGAGAAGCCCGTGGCTGCAAAGGCCGCAAACAGTAAGGGCAAGAAGAAGGTTGCTAAGAAACTCCCCGCCTGCAAAGGGCGCCAGAGCGCGAAGTGGACGGCCTGCATAGGCAAGATTAAATTTGCCAGCAGCGGTGTGGACTATGAAGGCGAATTTTTGGATGGCCGGCCCCATGGCAAGGGCCGCTCAAAGCTGCCCAATGGGGATATCTATGTGGGGGAGTACCTCAATGGAAAGCGGCACGGGCAGGGGGAAATGCGCGCGGCCGCGGACGGCAGCATACGCAAAGGCCTCTGGGAGAACGGTGAGTTCGTATCGGAGTAGTAGGGCCTAACGCTCTGGCCTATTTCTGCGCGGGGCCTGTTTCAGTCTGGCGGGCGTGCCCTACGGGCTGCCCAGAGTGACAGGCCCATGACGGCCAATAGGCCCAGCAGAGGGCGCCGGTGCGTAAGAAATTCTAGGGCTGACATGCACTGGCCCCGCAGAGATCGGTAGAGGCGACGCATGGCAAAGAGGTGGGCTGCAAAGGCAAGCACCACCATCGTGGCAACCTGTAGGGCAGTCGCTTCGGCGTGCAGTGGCCAGCCGAGCACGAAATAGAGCAGTGTGAGCAATGCCCAAAGCACGAGGCCAGCCACCGCGGCAAAGAGGGCCGAGAGGGTTGCAAAGAAGTAGAGTCTGATCATCTACCAGCGCCGGGCAGCCTAGCGCCGAGAGATCAACATGCCCACGAGAATGCCCACCCCCGTTGCCAAGCCCACCGCCACCCAGGGCTTCTCATGGACGTACTGGTTTGTGCCACTGGCAAACTCACGGCCAGCACGGATGGCGGTGTGTTCAAGGGTCGAGAGGCGATCAAGCGCGCGATGTAGCAGCGAAGTGCCTTTGCGTCTCAGATCTTCGGCCTCCTCGCTCCCAAGCGCGGAGGCGTCATTAAAGAGAATCTTCGCGTCTTGAATAAGGGTCTGAACGTCGCGTCTTAGGGTTTCGGTGCTGTGGTCTGCCATGCGATCCTCATCGTTGTGGTGGAAAGGAGTCGCTAGTCTAGGCTTGGCCCGCTGGCCCGCCCCACGCGGGCTGTGCAAATGCAAGAAATTGGTGGGCCCCCCGAGAGTCGAACTCGGCACCAACGGATTATGAGTCCGCTGCTCTAACCAGGCATGAGCTAGAGGCCCGTCAAACCTTTACAGTGTATCGAGAAAGCTCTTGAGCTTGTCGCTTCGACTCGGGTGACGAAGCTTGCGCAAGGCCTTGGCCTCGATCTGCCGAATACGCTCGCGGGTGACATCGAACTGCTTGCCCACCTCTTCGAGGGTATGGTCGGTGGCCATCTCCACACCGAACCGCATCCGCAAGACCTTGGCTTCCCGCGGGGTGAGGGAATCAAGTACCTCCTTGACCACATCCCGCATCGAATCTTGTAACGCTGCTTCATGGGGCTGCAGGGTATTGGTGTCTTCGATGAAGTCGCCGAGATGGGAGTCATCATCATCGCCAATGGGCGTCTCCATAGAGATGGGCTCTTTGGCTATCTTCAGAATCTTACGAATCTTGTCCTCGGGCATCTCCATCTTGATGGCAAGCTCCGCGGGGTCTGGCTCTTTGCCTGTCTCCTGAAGGAGCTGCCGCGAGATGCGATTCATCTTGTTGATCGTCTCGATCATGTGGACCGGGATACGGATGGTACGGGCCTGATCCGCGATAGAGCGCGTGATGGCCTGACGGATCCACCAGGTGGCATAGGTGGAAAACTTGTAGCCGCGACGGTATTCAAACTTATCAACCGCCTTCATGAGGCCAATATTGCCCTCTTGAATCAGGTCGAGGAACTGCAAGCCCCGGTTGGTGTACTTCTTTGCAATGGAGATCACCAGGCGCAGGTTTGCCTCGGTCATCTCGCGCTTGGCCTCACGCGCCCGCTTTTCGCCTTCGATCATCTGACGATTGATCTCACGCAGATCGGCGAGGGGCAGAACCACCTTGGTCTGGATGGCGATGAGTTTTTGCTGCAGTTCTTGAAGGGCAGGCAGGTTGCGCTCCAGCAGCGCCGCCTGCGACCCTGCCACCGCCATGGCCTTTTTACTAAAGAACTCGAGATTGGTCTCGTTGCCACGGAAGTGCTTGATAAACCAGTCTACGCTCAGCCCCACGCGCTCGACCGCAATATTGCGTACCGCGCGCTCGGTCAGACGTACCTCTTCGACCTGGGCACGCAGGGTGTCGGCCAACTTCTCAACCATTTTCGCCGTAAACCGAATACCCATGAGCTCGTTGATGACACTTGCCTGGGCCTTGTCGTAGGGCCCCGACTTGTAGCCATCGGTCTCAAAGGCCTTGCGCATCTTTTCAAAATGCTTGGCGATAACGTCGAATTTCTCGAGCGCTGCCTGCTTGCGCTCTTCGAGTCGGGCGGCACTTGCCTGATCTTCTGCGGAGTCGTCGTCTTCTTCGATGGCAATCTCGGCCTCCGCTGGAGACAGCAGATCTTCTTCCGGCGCATTCGGGTCGACAATACCGTCGACGACCTCAGCAACCGAGACGGTTCCTGCCTGAATCTTCGTGGCCTGATCGAGGATTTCGTTGATCGTGGTGGGGCAGGAGGCGATTGCAAGCACCATTTCGCGCAGACCCGCCTCAATACGCTTTGCAATGGCAATCTCACCCTCGCGGGTCAGTAGCTCCACGGTGCCCATTTCGCGCATATACATGCGCACCGGATCGGTGGTACGGCCAAATTCAGAATCGACCACCGTAGAGAGAGCCGCCTCGGCCTCCTCTTCGGCGTCGTCGGTGTCGGAGGCCGGGGTGTTACTTGCCAAGAGCAGGGTCTCTGTATCGGGCGTCGTCTCGTAGACCGCGATATTCCATTCTTGGAAGGTCGACACGATCGACTCCATCTGGTCAGAGTCGATCTGAATATCAGGTAGGTGGTCGGTAATCTCTGCGTGGGTGAGGTAGCCGCGCTCCTTACCAAGAACAATCAGTGCCTTGAGCCGGGCCTTACGGGCCTCGATTTCCTCGGCCGACAAGGGGCCAGAGGGCATGAATTCCCAGATCTTTTTGTCTTTGGGCTTGCGACCACCACGGCGGGGCGCAGCGACCTCGACCTCGACCTCGGGAACCGACTCATCGGCCTCATCATCGGCCTCGGGCAGGAGTTCGTCATCGGCCTCCTTGGCCTTTGCCGGACGGCCTGGTTTCTTGGCGGCCTTGGCGGGCGGGGCCTTGGCGGCCTTTGGCGCCTTAGCGCCGGCAGGCTTTACCGCCTCAGCCTTCGACGCGTCTGCCTTCGGTGTGACGGACTTCGCAGGGGCTGGCTTTTTGGACGGCTCGGCCTTTTTGGCAGCATCGGACTTCTTCGCGGGCTCGGCTTTTTTCGCGGACTCCGCCTTCTTAGTGGGCTCAGGCTTTTTTAAAGGCTCTGCTTTTTTTGCGGGCTCTGGCTTCTGAGCCTGGGCCTTGGGCGTTGTTGGCTTGGCCGCGGCAGAGGGTTTGGGCTGAGCGGACTTCGGTGCGGCAGTCTTTGGTGCGGCAGTCTTTGGTGCGGCAGCCTTAGGTACGGAAGCAGGCTTTGTCGGCACCTTGGCAGAGGTGGCCGCCTTTGGAGGTGTCGATTTCGACGGCGGGGTCGCGGGCTTTTTGGCAGCGACCGGCTTAGCGGACGACTCCCCCGCAGAGGCACGGAGCTTGGCAATGACAGACTGCAGCGCCTTGTCCGCGGTAGATCCGGCCGCTTTAGACTCAGGCTGTTTCGTGGCAACGGGCTTGGCGGCAGGCTTCACAGGCGGCTTTGCCGGGGCCTTCGTGGCGGACTTGGCGGGCGCTTTCGCTACAGATTCCTTTGGCGCTGGCTTTACGGGCGCGGGCTTTGCCGCAGGCGCCTTGGCCGAACTCTTCGCGGGCGCTTTGCTGGCTGCCTTTGCAGCCGCCTTTACGGCCGGCTTTGCGGCCGACTTTGCGGCCGGCTTTGCGGCCGGCTTTGCGGCTGGCAGGGAGGCTGCTTTTGCCTTTGGCGGAGCGGATTTAGCGGCCGAGGCTTTGGGGGAAGTGGCCTTTTTTGTACTGTTCGTACTCTTGCTTGACACTTTTTTTACTGCAGCCATTCGGTACGCTCCTTCGCGCTAGGGAACCTTATATTTTAGTTCTTTCGTCTGAACCCATCAAGGCAGACTTGGCCTGTGTGATTGCTTCTTGCATCCTTCTGAGGGCAACCAGATCCTCAGCGGTCAGGGGCTGCTTTCGTGCCAGGTCATTTGCCTGGGATTGCATGGTCCGGATCGCCAATACGCGGATCGCGCGATCGAGTTCGCCCTCCACCGCCATGTCAGGAGTATCGGACTGAAAAAGCGCTTCTAGAGCGGGGTCTGGTCGAGAAAGCCGACGAAAGGCGAGTACCGCAGCAGACTGCGGGTCTTCCCGCTGGATGGCCTCATGGAGTCCGGCCTGGCCCGCTGCCGTCTGATGCTGGGAGAGCCAGCCCAGAAACGCATTCTGCTCAACGGAGAACTGTTGCTGGGCGAGCGCCCAGCCAGGGTGGGCGCTAAGGGGGGCGTACCGATGCGGATGTTGGATGAGTATCTGCAGAATACGGTCGGCCTGCCGCGCCGGAGAGGGCGGGGCAGACTGGGCAGATGCTGCGGTGGAAGCCTGGGCGGGCTTCGTGACACGGCCTGGGTAGCCCGGTGGCGGCGCGCGTAATCCGAGGCCCTGCATGTCTGTCTGAAAGGCCTGGGCGGCCTCTTGGGCAATCTGGGCCTTTAAGGCAGAGTCCGGCATCAGGGTGAGCAGTCGGCGGGCCTCGGCCGTTGCTGCCGCCCGGCCCTCTGCCAGAGTCAGCGACTGGTCCTGGGCCGCGCGCTGAAGGACAAATCGCGACAAAGCCGGCGCCTCAGACACCAGGTCGCGCAGGGCGTCTGCGCCATGGGCCCGCACGAAACTGTCCGGGTCGTGCTCGGGGGGCAGAAAGGCAAACCGAATCTGAAGCCGCTCATGGGCGAAAGGAAGGGCAATCTCAAGTGCCCGGGCGGCCGCCTTCTGGCCGGCTGTGTCGCCATCGAACATGAAAACCAGGCGGCTGGTCTGCCGCGAGAGCACCCGCAGGTGTTCGGCGGTGGTCGCCGTTCCGAGCGTGGCCACCGCGTGCCCCAGCCCATACTGGGCCAGTACCACCACATCCATATAGCCCTCGACCACCCAGATCTCCCCGGCCTGTCGAATGGCCTGGCGCGCCTCAAAAAGACCATAGAGGCCACTGCCCTTCGTAAAGATCGGCGTCTCCGGGGAGTTGAGGTATTTGGGCGTTTCGTCTCCAAGGGCTCGGGCACCGAACCCCAAGACCTCCCCGCGGCTGCCCAGGATCGGAAACATGATGCGATTGCGAAAGCGGTCATAGCGGCGCGCCTCTCGGCCCAATTCTTGGTGACCCTGCGCTTGGGGGCCCTGCGCGATATCCGTGGCTGTCTCGGGAGTGCCTGACGTAATAACGAGCCCGGCCTGGACTAACTCTGCGTCGTGATAGTCACCGAAGACGGCCTGTAACGACTGCCAACCCTCCGGCGCATATCCGAGGTGATATCGGGCCGCACTTTCTCCCGAGATGCCTCGGTTTTTGAGGTAAGTAATCGCATGGGGGGCATCTTTGAGGCGTCTCTGGTAGAACTTGGCAGCCTCCAGCAGGCGGGCCTCAAGCCGTGCTTTCAGGTCGGCCTGGGTCTTGCGGTGGTTCTGAGACTCGGCCGATGTCTCCTGGGTCTGAGGAACCTCCAACCCCTGACGACGTGCAAGTTCCTCGACAGCCTGGGGAAAGCTCAGTCCCAGGTGTTCAATAAGAAATCCAATGGCGGTGCCGTGGGCGCCACAGCCAAAGCAGTGGTAGAACTGCTTGGCAGGACTGACCGAAAACGAGGGGGATTTCTCTGTATGAAAGGGGCAGAGCCCGCTGTAATTCGTGCCCGCTTTTTTTAGGGGGACATGCTGTCCCACCAGATCGACGATGTCGACCCGGCGGAGTAGGTCGTCAATAAATGACTGGGGGATCACAGCGGGCGCGGGCTGTCTGCTTAGCGGCTGCTTAGGGCCTCTTTGATGAGCCGTGAAACAACACCCATATCTGCGCGACCCGCCAGGCGGGGCTTGAGCTGCGCCATGACCTTGCCCATTAAGGCTGGGGAGACCGTCTCCCCGGCCGCCAGCAGCGCGTCAACCCCGGCGTCTACCTCTGCCCGAATTTCCGCCTCAGTGAGTTGGGCGGGCAGATAGGACTGCAGAAGCGCCAGCTCAGCAGACTCTTTCTCCACGAGGTCCTGCCGGCCGCCCGCCTGAAACTGCGCAATGGAGTCTTTGCGTTGCTTGACCATCTTCTCGATAACGGACAAGACCTGCGCATCGTCTAGGGTTACCCGTTCATCGACCTCTTTTTGTTTGATTGCCGCCGTGATCAGCCGCAGGGTCGTGAGTTGGTCTGCGGCCTTGGCCCGCATCGCTGCCTTGATGTCTTCTTGTAGCCGATCTTTTAGGGACATGGCATAGGTCTCCGGTAAAAAACAAAAGGCCCGCAAGATGCGAGCCCGGGGTTCCTGCACCGCCGTCTGGGTGCAGGCAAATCGATATAAAATGGCGCTCTGTTAGTACTTGCGCACGGGAAGCATCTGGCTGCGAACCCGCTTGTAGTGACGCTTTACGGCCGCAGCTTTTTTACGCTTGCGCTCTGCGGTGGGCTTTTCATAAAACTCACGTGCACGCAACTCGGTAAGAAGGCCGATCTTCTCGATCGTACGCTTGAAGCGCCGCATCGCGGCTTCGAAAGGCTCGTTTTCTTTAACTCGTACAAGGGGCATAAAAGATTAGGCTCAAAAAAGATTGCGCAATAAAACAAACGGTAATTGGAAAGTATGCGCTATTTGGACGACCTATGCAAGAGCTGTTGCCAGGCCCAAGGCCTCGAGGGGCCAACGCGGCTGCACGGCAAAGGCGCCCGCCGCCCTGCCGGGCTCGCCACGTAGCCCCCGTAGTGCGCCGGCCCAGGCGATCATGACCCCGTTATCGGTACACAAAGAGGTCGGGGGATAAAAGACCGCAGCGCCTACGGCATGGGCCCGTGCACTGAGCTGGGCCCGCAAAAGTTTGTTTGCGCTTACACCACCGGCTACCACGAGACTCTGATGTCCTGTTGCGGCGAGTGCGTCCATGGCCTTGGCAACCAGCACATCAACAATCGCCTGCTGTGTTTCGGCGGCAAGATCAGCACGGTCTTGGCCAGACAGGCCATCCAGCCCCCCGGCCTTCTTCACATGGGTGAGTACGGCGGTCTTTAAACCGGCAAAACTAAAGTCCAGCGTCTGTCGGTTAAGAAGCGGGCGAGGCAGCGGGAATCGACCCAGATGCCCGGTCTCAGCCAATTTCGCGATTTCCGGCCCACCGGGATAGCCCAGACCCAGCAGCTGGGCAGATTTGTCAAAGGCCTCGCCACAGGCGTCATCGATAGTTTCCCCTAGGAGTGCGTACACACCAATATCGATTACCTCCAGAAGCTGGGTATGCCCACCGGAGACCAAAAGCGCGACAAACGGGAAGCCCAGACCTGGGGCGTCGAGCAATGGCGACAGAAGGTGCCCCTCAAGATGGTGGACCGCCATCACGGGCCTGTTCAGCGCCGCCGCCAGTCCATAGGCAAAGCCGGTACCTACGAGCAGCGCCCCGGCAAGGCCTGGCCCCTGCGTCACCGCAACACGATCGATCGCCTCAGGCGGGCAGGCTGCCTCTCGGAGGGTCTGCTCTAGCAGGGGCAATAGACGCAGCAGGTGATCGCGTGATGCCAACTCGGGTACGACGCCGCCATAGAGTCGGTGCAGATCCACCTGAGAATGCAATGCCTGGCCACGAATGATGCCCCGCGGGATGTCTTGGGCCGATGCCCCTGGCCCAACCTCTAGTAACGCGATCCCGGTCTCGTCGCAGGAGGTCTCTACGCCAAGGACTAGCACGGCGGCTTATCGGCAGGGGTCGAAGGCGCGCGCCCCATCGGCTTTTCTCGCCCCGAGAGCAGGCCGCGAATGTTGCTGTGATGACGGGCAAGCAGCAGCAGCGTCATGGCAAGAATTGCCCACCATACGGGGTCATGGAGTACCGGGGTAACTGCGGTGGGGTCGGCCTGAAGCGGGCTGCCAGAGCCTACCCAGCTCAGGGCGGCAAGCACGGGGGCCGATACGGCTGCGCCGAGGGCCGACAGCGAGGAGATACGGGTCAAGGCAAAAATGGCAATCCATACCGCCAACACCACCAGGCCCAAGACTGCTGAGAGGCCCAACAAGGCCCCAAGCGCCGTCGCCACCCCCTTTCCCCCCTGAAAGCCGAAGAAAAGCGGGAAGAGATGTCCCAGAAAAACACCCAGGGCAGAGGCGGCAAGCCAGCCAGCCGCTTGGCCGGTATCTAATGCCAGAGGCAGCATGAGGGTCTTGATGAGCATCACTGCGACCACGCCCTTGAGGGCATCGCCCAGCAACGTGAGGGCGGCAGCCCAACGGTCGCCGCTACGGAGCATGTTGGTAGCACCGGGATTGCCAGATCCGTAGCTGCGGGGATCGGCAAGGCCGCGAAAGCGGCTTACGAGGATCGCGAACGAGACTGATCCGAGGAGATAGCTGAGGCTAAGTGCCACGAAAAGACCAAGCATGGGACGAATTATGCGCCCGAGGCGCGCGGGTGATGCCGCTGCACCAACTCCTTTAAACGGGCCTGGGCGACATGGGTGTAGATCTGGGTGGTAGAGATATCGGCATGCCCAAGAAGCAGTTGCACTGCCCGTAGGTCGGCTCCGTGGTCCAACAGATGGGTCGCAAAGGCATGCCGCAGCCCATGGGGCGATAAGGTGACGCTTAGCCCTGCCCGGGCGGCATAGCGCTTGATGAGCATCCAGAAGTACTGCCGGGTCATGGGCCCGCCCCGATCGGTCACGAAGACGGCCTCAGAGAGTCGGGGACCAAGAATGATCGGCCGCGACTGCGCCAGGTAACGACCGAGCCAGTCTGCAGCCTCAGCCCCATAGGGCACCAGACGCTCCTTATTGCCCTTGCCGACCACCCGCACCACCCCCTCGGAGAGGCCGAGAGACTGCATCGGCAGACAGACGAGTTCGGTCACCCGAAGCCCGGTGGCATAGAGCAACTCCAACATGGCCCGATCTCGCAGTCCGTAGGGCGTGTCGAGGTCTGGGGCCGTGAGCAGGGCCTCCACCTGGCCTTCGGCCGGTGCCTTAGGAAAGCGGGCGGGCTGTCGGGCAGCCCGCAGAGACTCGGTGGGGTCGTCGGGTCGTATTCCCTGGCGGACGAGCCAGGCATAAAACCTTCGTAGACAAGACAGGCGCCGGTTCATGGTGGCGGGCCGCTGGGCCGCATAGGTCTGGGCGAGATAGGTGAGCAGATCGGCAGACGCGAGTCCATCAATCGTCTGTGCCGCGCAGGACCCCTCCCCTTGCGTGGTGGCCCAGCGTTGCAGGTGCCTGAGATCACGCCGATAGGCCTGCTGGGTATTGGCTGACAACCCCTCCTCGAGCCAGAGGGCCTGACAAAATGCCTCTATGGGGTCGCCACTGGAAAGGGGGCGATTGTTCACGCGATGGCACCCTGGTGAAGGGCCCAGGCCACGTGGCGGGCTACCAGGCCATCGGGCGTATCTTTACGGGCAAGGAGCGCTGCGCGAATAGCGTCTGCCTGGGCGCGACTTCCTTCACGGCAGGCCGCAGCCAGCGCATTGCCCAGCCCCACCGCCAGGTTTCTGAGCCAACGACTGTAGCCAATACGCAGAATCGCGCTTCCACGATGGCGCGCGGTGAACTCCGCTTCCGTCCAGGAAAAGAGGGCAATGAGCCCTGCACGGTCGAGCCCGTGACGGACCTCAAAATCGGGCAAGGCCGCCCGCTTCGCATAGCGGTTCCATGGACAGACCCGTTGGCAGTCGTCACAGCCATAGACCCGGTTACCGATGCCCGGCCGCAGCGCCTCGGGAATATCACCGGGATGCTCAATGGTGAGATAAGAAATACACCGGCGCGCATCGAGCCGATACGGGCCAACAAAGGCCTGGGTTGGGCAGAGGTCAAGGCAGGCGGTACAGCTGCCGCAGTGGCGCGATCTGTCCCGGGGGACAGACGGAAAGACCAGATCGGTCAGGAGGGCGCCTAAGAAAAACATTGATCCTTCGGCCTGATTTAAAAGCAGTGTGTTCTTGCCGCGCCAACCCAGCCCAGCCTGCTCTGCATAGTCCACCTCACGGATCGGTGCAGAGTCAACACAGGCGCGAAACCGCGCGGGACCATAGGCGCGGGTAAGCTGTTCTGCCAGGCGCACCAGCCGCTGACGCAGCACCTTGTGGTAGTCGCGGCCCCGTGCATAGACGGAAATAACGGCACGGGCAGGGTCTTGGAGTGCACGTGCCTCCTCTTCCCGCCAATCTGCATCGCTACCGGCAGGAAGGTAGGGCATGGTGACCATAAGCACCGATCGCGCCCCGGGGAGGAGGGCTTCGGGCCGTGCGCGGATCTCAAGATGACGATGCAGATAATCCATGTCTCCCGCATAGCCTTGGGCCAGCCAGTCGCGATAACCCGCCATGGCGGCGGCGCTGTCAGGCCCGGGAAGAGGAACTACCGAAAGACCTGAGAATCCCAATGCCTGAGCCCAAGACCGGGCCTGATCCAGGCTCGAGGTAGGATGTTGCAAATCAACTGCGTGGCCTGTGAGAGACATTTCGTGATTGTTGACCGACACCGCCAAGACTTCAATTCGGTGACCGAAGACCAGATGGGGAGGGTTGGAGCAGCGCTTGCCCAGTTGGCCCGGGAAGGTCTCTGGTCACGGCTCTACCTGCGTGGCGGCCTGGGTGCAGGCAAGACCACCTTGGTACGCGGCATCCTGCGGGC
>JBEDFV010000019.1:0-8171 GCA_041175005.1 Pseudomonadota bacterium | reverse complement strand
TCCGCCAGATTCTGGCTCGGGACTTCGTGGTCGAATTTTTGCGTTGGATCTGTTGCCCATGGACCCGATTGCGGGGGTGGAATTCATTCAGGGCGATTTTCGGGAAGAGTCGGTCAGTCAGATTCTGGCTGAGCGACTGCAGGGCAGGGGCGTTGATCTTGTTTTGTCTGATATGGCCCCCAATTTGTCTGGTGTGGGTGTGGCGGATGCTGCGCGGGTAATGCATCTTGGGGAGTTGGCGATGGAGTTTGCCCAGCAGCATTTAAAGCCCCATGGGGCCCTCTTAATAAAGACCTTCCAGGGCAGTGGGTATAGCCAGCTTGTCGAACAACTGAAGAAGGTCTTTAAGACCGTGGCGCCCCGTAAGCCCGGGGCCTCGAGGGCAGAATCGTCTGAAGTTTTTCTCTTGGGCAGAGATTTAAAAAATCAATCGCTTAAGGGTGAAACGAAGGAATAAGACGAGTATCCTAAGACTATCGAGTTTTTGTGGCTGGTGCGGTTGCGCCAGTGAATCAGTGGGCTGCCGGCCCAAGGAGTGACGCGTTGAATAATGTTTTCTCTAAAGTAGCCATCTGGATGGTGATTGCCTTGGTGCTCTTCTCTGTCTTTCGGCAGTTTGAGGGCAACCAGCCGCGTGGGCTTGAGGTCTCGTACTCCCAGTTTATGGAAGAAGCACGCCAGGGTCGCATTCGTACCGCGGTCATTGATGGCAATACCGTGCGGGCCATGACCACCGACGAGCGGCCCATTGTTGTAAATACACCACAAGACCTCTGGATGGTCTCCGACCTTATGAAGTACGGCGTGGCTGTCTCGGCTAAGGCCGCGGAGCAGCCCTCGCTGCTAATGAGTATTTTTGTCTCCTGGTTCCCCATGCTGCTGCTCATCGCAGTCTGGGTCTTCTTCATGCGCCAGATGCAGGGTGGTGGTCGGGGCGGTGCCTTCTCCTTCGGTAAGAGTAAGGCCCGTATGCTCGATGAGAACAACAACACCATTACCTTTGCCGATGTGGCCGGCTGTGATGAGGCCAAAGAAGAAGTCCACGAGCTTGTGGAGTTTCTACGCGATCCCTCCAAATTTCAAAAGCTCGGTGGTCGTATTCCCCGTGGGGTACTCATGGTGGGTTCGCCTGGAACAGGTAAAACCCTCTTGGCGAAGGCCATTGCCGGTGAAGCCAAGGTGCCCTTCTTCTCCATCTCGGGCTCCGACTTCGTCGAAATGTTTGTTGGCGTGGGTGCTGCTCGCGTGCGCGATATGTTTGAGAACGCCAAGAAGCACGCACCCTGCATCATCTTCATCGATGAAATTGATGCCGTAGGTCGTCAGCGGGGTGCTGGCCTGGGTGGCGGTAATGACGAGCGTGAACAGACGCTTAACCAGATGCTCGTGGAGATGGATGGCTTTGAGACCAACCAGGGCATCATCGTGATTGCGGCCACCAACCGTCCCGATGTGCTCGACCCCGCGCTATTGCGTCCGGGCCGGTTTGACCGCCAGGTGGTGGTGCCACTGCCCGATGTGCGTGGCCGAGAGCAGATTCTTACCGTGCACATGCGTAAGGTACCCATGGCCCCCGATGTGAAGGCCGATATCCTTGCCCGTGGTACGCCTGGTATGTCCGGTGCCGACCTTGCCAACCTGGTCAATGAGGCGGCGCTCTTTGCAGCGCGTCGCAATGGCCGGCTTGTCGATATGGAAGACTTCGAGAAGGCCAAAGACAAGATTCTCATGGGCGCTGAGCGGCGGTCTATTGTCATGCCCGAAGAAGAGCGTCGTAACACGGCTTACCACGAGTCGGGCCATGCCTTGGTCGCGCGTATGATGCCCAAGACCGATCCGGTGCATAAGGTCACGATTATTCCGCGTGGCCGCGCCTTGGGTGTCACCATGCAGCTGCCCGAAGGGGACCGTTACAGCATGGATCGCGAGCGGATGCTCAGCACGATTGCCGTGCTCTTTGGCGGCCGTATTGCCGAAGAGGTCTTCATGAACCAGATGACCACCGGGGCCTCCAACGACTTCGAGCGCGCTACCGCGCTTGCGCGCGACATGGTGACCCGTTACGGCATGAGTGAGGCCCTGGGCCCCATGGTCTACGCTGAGAATGAGGGCGAGGTCTTCTTGGGTCGTTCTATTACCAAGACCACCCATGTCTCCGAATCCACCATGCAGAAGGTCGATGCCGAGATTCGTAAGATCATCGACGAGCAGTATGCCGTGGCGCGAAAGCTCATTGAGGACAACAAAGACAAGATGCATGCCATGGCCAATGCTCTGCTCGAATGGGAGACCATCGATGCCGAGCAGATCGATGACATCATGTCGGGCCGCGCGCCCCGACCGCCAAAGCAGTCCGGGCCGGGTGGCGGCAATGCACCCTCGGGCGGGTCTGATCCTAAGGTGGCGCCCGACAGCGCAGCCGCTCCCGCCTAAAGAAGAATAGCCTGCGGGTCAGTGAGCAGCCCGCTGCAGTCTCCGTATGGTCTGGTTCGCTAAAATAGCGGACCATGACCAGACAATATTTCGGAACAGACGGGATCCGGGGCAGGGTCGGTACACCACCGATCACCCCGGATTTTGTTTTGCGGCTCGGAATGGCCGCAGGACGCATTCTTGCGAGCCATTACGATGAGCCCACGGTGCTCATCGGCAAGGACACCCGTATCTCAGGCTACATTCTCGAGGCTGCCTTAGAGGCGGGCTTTGCCAGCGCCGGGGTGGACGTGGTGCTTGCGGGGCCCATGCCCACACCCGCGATTGCCTATCTCACCCGTACCCTGCGCCTCTCGGCTGGGGTGGTCATCAGCGCCTCGCACAATCCCTTTGAAGACAACGGAATCAAGTTCTTCGATGGCCAGGGGGAAAAACTGCCAGATGCCATTGAACTCGAGATTGAGAAGGCGATTGATCAGCCCCAGGTCTGTGCCGATCCGCATCTACTGGGTAAGGCGCGTCGGCTCGACGATGCAGCGGGGCGTTATATCGAATTCTGTAAGGGCACCTTTCCGTCGCGTATGTCGTTAAAGGGGATGCGGCTCGTTATCGACTCGGCCCATGGGGCCGCCTACCATGTCGCTGGGTCTGTCTTTCATGAACTGGGTGCGGAGGTTATTCGCCTCGGGGATGCGCCAGACGGCTTTAACATCAACCAGAACCTCGGTGCGGCGAGCCCTCAGGCCATGGCCCAGAAGGTGCGGGACGTGAAGGCGGACTTTGGCATTGCCCTGGATGGTGACGGCGACCGGCTTGCAATGGCCGATGCCTCAGGCCGACTCTTCAATGGCGATGAGCTCTTGTATGTGCTGGCACGCCATCGCGTGCGTCACACGGGCAAGGGCGCGGTACAGGGGGTCGTGGGCACCCTGATGTCAAACCTCGCCCTGGAGCACAAGCTGCTTGCGATGGGTCTGGATTTTCGGCGCGCGAAGGTGGGCGATCGGTATGTGCTCGAGATGCTTAAAGAGACGGGCTGGGAACTCGGTGGCGAGTCTTCCGGGCATCTGCTCTGCCTCGATAAGCACACCACCGGCGACGGCATCGTGAGTGCGCTGCAGGTCTTGGCGGCGCTGGTCTGGTCAGAGCAGTCATTGGTGGATTACATGGGCGATCTGCGACTCTATCCGCAGGTCATGATCAATCATCCGTTGGTGGACCATCTCGATTGGAAGACCCATGCCGGTTTTCAGCGGGTCTACCAAGAGGTCTCTCGGGCGATTGAAGGCAGTGGCCGCGTGCTCATCCGCCCCTCTGGCACCGAACCGGTACTGCGCATTATGGTGGAGTCGCCCCATGCGGCGGAGGCCCAGCAGTATGCCCAGGCGCTTGCCGATGCGTTGACATGATGCAGCAGCTGGGGCGGTACCGGCTCGACGCGGGCCGTCCCTGGGTGATGGGAATTCTTAATCTCACGCCCGACTCGTTCTCCGATGGTGGTCTTGTGCGCAGCGTCGATGCAGCCCGGGCCCGGGCTCAGCAACTCAAGGAGCAGGGCGCCGATATCATCGATCTGGGAGGGGAGAGCACCCGGCCGGGTGCGCAGGCAGTACCGCCCGAAGAGGAGGCGCGACGGGTCTTGCCGGTGCTAGAGGCCCTGCAAGACCTCGGGCTGCCGCTCTCCCTAGACTCTCGTCGTTCGCAGGTGGTGGCAGCGGCGATTCAGATAGGCATCGACATGGTGAATGATGTCACCGGCTTTCGCGATGCTGGTATGCAGGGGCTCTTGGGAACCATACGGGATACGGGCTGCTCGGTCTGCGTGATGCATATGCAGGGCGAGCCACAGACGATGCAGAAGGCGCCGCAGTATGCCGATGTGGTTCAGGAGGTCTTTGGCTTTCTGCTTCAGCAGCAGCAACATCTCTTGGCGTCTGGTTTTCGTGCTGATCAGATCTTTCTGGATCCGGGCTTCGGGTTTGGTAAGACGCTCTCCCATAACCAGGCGCTTATGCAGGCCTTACCCAGGCTTTCTGCGCATAGCCAGCTGCTGGTGGGGCTGTCGCGTAAATCGCTTATTGCCACGCTGCTTGGGCGTGAGGCGCCCCCCCAGGGGCGTCTGGCGGGAAGCCTTGCTGCAGCCTTGGTAGCCGCTCGGCAGGGCGCACACATTCTGCGCGTTCATGACGTAGAGGAGACTCTGGACGCACTGCGGGTCTGGCGCGGGCTGTCATAGACGTTTCATATTGGTTCGGTTCAATGAAGGGTGACTCTTCCACCACCGACCATAGGAGTGTTTTATGTCGCATAGCCAAGACGAACGTGTTCTCAATTCCAGTACAGAGCCGCATTTTCAAGACGTTCTTGAGAAGAGCCTCGAGAGTCCCGCACGCCGCGATGTCTTGCGCGGGGCCTTCGGCCTTGCTGGCCTCGCCACTGCCTCTGGGCTTGTCTCGCTGACAGATACTGCAGAGGCGGCCGAGTTCGCCTCTGCTACGACCAAGGCACGACTCGGATTTTCTCCCGTTCAGATGAATCTGACAGATGGTGTGAGTTTGCCCCCTGGCTACTCCTACCAGGTTGTCCATGCCACCGGCGACGCCCTCGACTTCAGTGTGCCCGCTTACTCCAATACTGGTGTGGAAACCGATGACTTCACCCATCGTATCGGCGATCAGCACGACGGTATGGACCTTTATTTTGTGACCGAGGACGGGAAGTACACCACCCGCGATACGGGCCGCGCCCTGTTGGTCGTTAACCATGAAAGCTCTGCAGAGGCTGCATTCACCATGGCCGGTGGGCAGACGTCTAACGGCGTATCGGGTAAGAAATTTGACCAGTGGGGACAGTGGGATCTGGGCACACGGCCCGAGCTTGAGGTGTTAAAAGAAATCAATGCACACGGCGTGACCGTTACAGAAATTCGTCGTGAGGGCCGCAGCTGGAAGATGGTGCGCGGCTCAGAGTTTAATCGCCATGTCACGCCGCAGACCATGGTGGCAATATCGGGGCCCAAAGCTCACCTCGGCGACATTCGCGCACTCATGGTGACAAAGAAGTTTCCTCAAGGTGATCGGGCCCGCGGCACGATTAACAACTGTGGACATGGACGTACGCCGTGGGGGACCTACCTCGCCTGTGAGGAAAACTTCTATCCCTATTTCAGTAGAACGGTGGGCCAGCCTATCGATCCCAAAACGCAGGTCGCCTTAAAGCGTTACGGGCTGCAGGATTCCATTCCCTCGGGGAAGAATGCCTTCTCTCAGGGGTGGCATACCGTAACGGGCACTGCGGATGACAGCCGCTTTGAGCGATGGGATATTGCGCTTAAGGGTAACGGCCCCCGCGCGGACTATCGCCAAGAGCCCAATACCCATGGCTATCTCACCGAGATAGATCCGTTACGCCCCGACTCCATGCCGGTGCAACGTGTGGCCTGTGGTCGGTTTGTGCATGAGGCCGCCGTCTTTGCTTCGCCAGTCGCTGGTAAGCCCCTCGTCGTATATATGGGCTGCGATGGACGTAACGAGTACATATACAAGTTTGTTAGTACGGCCCTGTGGGACCCCAAGGACATTGGTCGTGGACTGGCAGGGGGCAATAAGTACCTCGATGAGGGGCAACTCTACGCAGCCCGTTTTAACGAGGATGGGTCCGGAAGCTGGCTCTTACTCGACTTCACAAACCCTCAGATTTCGGGATATTCCAAATTTCCTTTCGCCAACCAGGCCGACGTGTTAGTCCATGCCCGCTTGGCCGCCGATGCGGTTGGGGCAACGCCCATGGATCGGCCTGAGTGGGGCGCGGTCAATCCCGCCAATGGTGAGATCTACTTTGCGTTGACCAACAACAGCGATCGTAATCGTATGCCAGGCATGACCAATGCCGCCAATCCGCGCGCCTATGCAGATCCCGACGGAAAGAAGCGTGCAGGTAATCCGCATGGCCACATCATTCGGTTTAAGGAACTGGCAACGTCGGGTGCAAGCCAAAAATTCCAGTGGGACATCTATGTCTTTGGGGCAGAAGAGACCAGTGGTTCCATGAACCTCTCCGGCCTCACGGCAAACAATAGCTTTGCCTCCCCCGATGGGCTCTGGTTTAGTAAGGCCACTGGCATCTGCTGGATTCAGACCGATGATGGGTCCATGACCGATAAGAGCAACTGCATGTTGCTCGCGGCGATACCAGGACGGGTGGGTGATGGAAAAAAGATCTCTGTGCGCAATGACCTGAAGGGACAGACCGCAGACCAAGAGACTTTTATCGGGGCTCAGCTTGGAGAGGCGCAGCTACGCAGGTTTTTGGTTGCTCCCCCGGGGGCTGAGGTCACCGGCCTCGTTGAGACCCCGGATGGAAAGGCGATCTTCGTCAATATCCAGCATCCCGGAGAAAACACGAAGCCCGACCAGATGGCCAAAGGGCAGTTTGAGAGTAGCTGGCCGGGCAACGCGGGCTATGGCCCGAACACCGGCCGCCCGCGCTCAGCCACGATCGTCATCACCCGCGATGACGGTGGTGTCATTGGCGTTTAATCGCAAGGAAGGGCGCATCTAAACGATCTCAAGGCCATAGGGGCGCTTGTCTCTTTGGCCTTTTCGCGCAGCAATTAATTTGATAATATTGGAAATATAAAAATAATTTAGAGGAAAATTAACATGTCTGACCAACGTGTCTTTAATGTCTTGTTCATCTGTACGAGCAATTCCTCACGTTCGATCATTGCGGAGTCGATTCTTAATGGCATGCGCGACCCACGGTTTAGGGCCTATTCCGCCGGGAGCCATCCCAAGGGAGAGGTCAATCCGCTCACCCTTGAAATTCTTCAGTCAAACCGGCTGCCTACCGAGGGGTTACGTAGCAAAGACTGGAATGAGTTTTCAGGGCCGAACGCGCCGGTTTTAGATTTCGTCTTTACCGTCTGCGATCAAGCCGCCGGAGAGGTCTGCCCGGTCTGGCCAGGCCAGCCGCTCACCGCCCACTGGGGCGTGGAGCAGCCGCAGGTTAAGCCAGGTGAGAACAAGACCATTGGCCAGAAGTACCTCGAGGTCATGTCTTTGCTGCGGCGGCGCATCGAGCTCCTCCTGGCCTTGCCCATCGAAAAGCTAGACCGCCTTGCCCTTCAGAAGTCTTTGTCTGATATTGGCCAGGTACGCTAGCATGAACAACACTCAGGCCACAGCCGCCTTTAATGCGCTGGGCCATGAGCCACGGCTTAATATCTTTCGCCTCATTGTGCAGCGCGCCGCCAAGGGGGTCACGCCTTCGGAGATGGTAGAGCTACTGGGTATTCCTGCAGCGACCCTGTCTTTCCATCTCAAAGAGCTCTCGCGTGCTGGCCTTATCCAGGCCACCCGCGATGGCCGTCAGATGATCTATACCCCCCAGTTTTCGCTTATGAATGCCCTGGTGTCCTTTCTCTCGGAGAACTGCTGCGGTGGGGAACCCTGTAGCCTCAACGCACCTATCGCCGCACCCATATCCGTACATCGAAGAGTGAAGTAGCCATGGGTATTTTTGAGCGATGGCTCACCCTCTGGGTAGGCTTGGGAATTCTTTTGGGCGTTGCGCTTGGTCTTGCAATACCCGATCTATTCTTGTGGGTCGCGGACCAGTCTGTGGCGCAGGTGAATCTCATAGTAGCGGTGCTCGTCTGGGCCATGATTTATCCCATGATGGTCCAGATTGACTGGGCCTCTATTCGTCAGGCCAGTCGCGAGCCTCAGGGGTTACTC
>JBEDFV010000018.1:0-7550 GCA_041175005.1 Pseudomonadota bacterium | reverse complement strand
GTCGGGCCTTGGTCTCGGTCGATGATGTGGTGATGGCCCATTCCACCGCCATCGCCCACTGGCCCGACCCTGCGATTCAGATCGAAGCCGTCGAGGCGGATGCGAATACGACCCCCAACATGGGTCAGCTTGAGGGTGCAGCGGGTTAGCGCTCGCGCCTCGGCCTATGCGTGATCGACACCACCGGCGGCGGCAGACCATCTATCTGCTGCCCAATCTGCTCACCACAGCCTGCCTTTTCAGTGGCTTCTACGCCATGGTGATGGCGATGAGTAGCCAGTTCACCGAGGCGGCTGTGGCAATCTTTGTTGCCATGGTGCTTGATAGCCTCGATGGCCGGGTGGCGCGACTCACCAATACCGCCTCCGACTTTGGGGCCAACTACGACAGCCTCTCCGATATGGTCTCTTTTGGGGTGGCCCCTGCGCTTATCGTGTATGTCTGGGTGCTCAAGGACATGGGAAAGCTCGGCTGGTTTGCCGCCTTTATCTATGTGGCAGGGGCTGCCCTGCGGCTTGCGCGCTTTAATACCAATATCGAGGTGGTCGACAAGCGGTTCTTTCAGGGACTGCCCAGTCCTGCTGGCGCAGCGCTCGTGGCAGGTTTTGTCTGGCTGATCACTGATCTGCGTGAGACCAAAATTATCGACCTCGGCGTCTCCGAACTTGCCTGGGTCGTCTGGGGCATCGTGGTCTACGCGGGCGTCACCATGGTCAGTAATGTCCCCTTCTACAGTTTTAAGGACGCCAACCTGCGCCGTAGCGTGCCATTTATTTTTATCGGCCTGGGCGCGGTGGTGCTTGTACTGATCTCCCAGGATCCCCCGAGCATGTTGTTCGTTTTGGTGGCCTTGTACTCTGTGTCGGGCTATGCCATGTATTTGTGGCAGAAATCCCACGGACGCACGGTCTCGTTATTTGCCGATGACGAACGAAAAGATTTATAGTTCGGATCTATGAGGTCTTCGTCTCTTGCCCTCCTGCTTCTGCTACCTTCCTTGGGTCGACTGCGCCCCGGGCGCTAAACCTCGACCCCCGCTGGCAGTCCGCGCCAGCCACCTCTTTGCGGACCCTTCACTGTACGTTTGTAAACCACCTTTTCTAAGGGAAGACGACCATGTCTGATCGTTTAATTGTGTTTGATACCACCTTGCGCGACGGTGAGCAGAGCCCCGGCGCCTCCATGACCAGAGACGAGAAAGTGCGCATCGCACGGCAGTTAGAGCGGCTTCGGGTGGATGTGATTGAGGCGGGGTTTGCTGCTGCGAGCCCTGGCGACTTCGAAGCCGTTCGCGCGATTGCGGAGTCGGTGAAGGACAGCACGGTCTGTTCTTTGGCGCGGGCCACCGAGCGCGACATTCGTACCTCCGGCGAGGCCATTAAGCCTGCGGCCCGTGGCCGCATTCACACGTTTATTGCAACCAGTCCGATTCATATGGAGAAGAAGCTCCGCATGAATCCCGACCAGGTGGTCGAGGCCGCGGTCGCCGCCATACGCATGGCGCGGGACTTCACCGATAATGTGGAGTTTTCCGCCGAAGACGCGGTCCGCTCCGAGGTGGATTTTCTGGTGCGTATCTTTGGTGAGGCCATTCGCGCAGGGGCCACGACAATCAATGTGCCCGACACAGTCGGCTACAGCGTACCTGGACAGTGGGGTCGCCTTATGGAGACCCTGATCGCCCGCACGCCAGGTGCCGATAAGGTCGTCTGGTCGACGCATTGTCATAACGACCTGGGCATGGCGGTGGCCAACTCTCTGTCGGCCGTCTTGGCCGGTGCCCGGCAGGTGGAGTGCACCATTAATGGCCTGGGCGAGCGAGCGGGCAATGCCAGCCTGGAAGAGATTGTGATGGCGGTCAAGACCCGACGGGATGTTTTTTCGTGTGACACCCAGATCGATACCACCCAGATCGTGCCTTCCTCGCGGCTTGTCTCGCAGATTACGGGTTATCCGGTGCAGCCCAACAAGGCAGTGGTCGGGGCCAATGCCTTTGCCCACGAGTCGGGCATTCACCAAGACGGGGTGCTCAAGCACCGAGAGACATACGAGATTATGCGAGCCCAGGATGTCGGCTGGACTGCCAACCGGATTACGCTTGGGAAACTTTCTGGCCGCAACGCCTTTCGGCAACGGCTCGAAGACCTCGGCATTGCACCGGCTAGCGAGCAGGCACTGAATGAGGCGTTTGCGCGTTTCAAAGAACTGGCCGATCGCAAGTCAGAAATCTTCGATGAAGACCTGCAGGCGATTGTCTCTGGCGAGTCAGAACCGAAGGCAGAGCACTACAAGCTCATTTCCCTGGCCCAGCGGTCAGAGAGCGGCGAGCGGCCCTTGTCTAAGGTGATTTTCTCGTTTGACGGACGGGAGTTTGCAACCGAGTCAGAGGGCAACGGGCCGGTGGACGCAACGGTCAAGGCCATTGAGCAGCAGGCAAAGAGCGGGGCCGAACTCATGCTGTTTTCGGTAAATGCCATCACCACGGGCACCGAGTCGCAGGGGGAGGTGACCATGCGGCTGCAAAAAGACGGACGGGTGGTCAATGGTGTGGGGGCAGACCCCGATATTGTGGTGGCCTCCGCCTTGGCCTACCTCAACGCCCTCAATCGCCTCTCTGTAGCCCCGAAGGCCAATCCCCAGCAGCCCTAGCCCGGGCTCGCCTATCCACCGCCACCGCAGACTCATGCCGTTGGGGTCGGCGGGCGGCGCGAGGGCAGGGTCTCCACAGAAGCGGGGGGTAGATTTGCGTCTACCCCCCTTTTGGATTAAAATCAATAGGTTATTGAACTACACCCGCACGCCGTGCCCGGCAGGCACGTGCGCAAGTTGGGCTGCGAGGGGTATCCCATAGGGGTCTTCTCCGCACCCAGGTCATTTTTAAAGGAGATTCCATGACCGTTGCCGAAATGTCCAAGCTCGACATCGTCGCCAGTTTTCAGCGTGCCCAGGGCGATACGGGCTCACCCGAAGTTCAGGTGGCCCTGCTTACGGCGCGCATCAACCACCTCACGGGTCACTTTAAGACCCACGCCAAAGACCATCACTCCCGCCGTGGGCTGCTCAAAATGGTCAGCCGTCGGCGCAAATTGCTCGACTATCTCAAGCGCACCGACCTGCCGTCCTATCGGTCGCTGATCGAAAAACTGGGTCTGCGTAAGTAAGCAGCCGAATGCACCGGCATCTGCGTAGTTGAAGCACATGCCGGTTTTTTCTGCGACCCAGGTATCCGAGGTTTGGTTCGAGTGCTGACACATAGAAAAGGAAGAGTACGTGTTCAATATTGTTAAAGAGAGTTTTTCGTTTGGTCAGCACACGGTCACCCTCGAGACGGGGGAAATAGCCCGCCAGGCCTCTGGTGCGGTCGTTGTCAACATGAATGACACGGTGGTCTTGGCTACCGTGGTTGCAGCCAAGTCGGCCAAGCCGGGCCAAGACTTCTTCCCGCTTACTGTCGACTACATGGAGAAGACCTATGCCGCGGGAAAAATCCCCGGTGGCTTCTTTAAGCGCGAGGGGCGGCCCAGTGAGAAAGAGACCCTTACAAGTCGTCTCATAGATCGCCCCCTGCGCCCGCTGTTTCCTGAGGGCTTTTACAACGAGGTACAGGTGGTCTGTACCGTCATGTCGCTCAATCCCGAAGTCGACCCCGATATTCCAGCCATGATTGGCGCGAGTGCGGCAATGGCTATTTCGGGTGTTCCCTTTCATGGGCCGATCGGCGCAGCCCGCGTGGGCTACATCGATGGCCAGTATGTCCTCTGCCCCAACATTTCTGATCTCAAGCGTTCCAAACTCGACCTCGTCGTGGCGGGCACCGAGTCGGCGGTGCTTATGGTGGAGTCGGAGGCCCAGCAGCTTCCCGAAGACGTCATGCTCGGGGCGGTGGTCTATGGCCATACCCAGATGAAGGCGGCCATCGATGCCATCCATCGCCTGGTGGAGAAGGCCGGCAAGCCCGAATGGGACTGGCAGCCTGAGGCCAAAGACGAGGCCTTGGTTGCCAAGATCACAGGCCTTGCCGAAGGGCCACTGCAAGAGGCCTATAAGCTTCGTAATAAGCAAGAGCGCTCTACGCGCCTGAAAGAAATTTACAGTCAGGTGGAAGGCCAGTTGCAGGCAGACGCCGCTGCCTCTGGGGCCGCATTGCCTGCGGGCAATCTGGTCAACGACACGCTCTTTGGGCTTGAGGCCAAGGTGGTGCGCGGCCAGATTCTCAATGGTGAGCCACGTATCGATGGGCGTGATACCCGTACCGTGCGTCCCATCAGCATCCGGTCCGGCGTATTACCCCGTGCCCATGGCTCGGCGCTGTTTACGCGTGGTGAAACGCAGGCGCTGGTGGTCGCGACCTTGGGTACCAACCGCGATGAGCAGATTATTGATGCCCTGGGTGGGGAGTACCGAGACCGCTTTATGCTTCACTACAACATGCCCCCGTATGCCACGGGCGAATGTGGACGCGTGGGTACGCCGAAGCGCCGCGAAATCGGCCATGGTCGGCTGGCAAAGCGGGCCCTGGTGGCGGTTCTGCCGTCTACCGAGGAGTTTGCCTATTCCATGCGGGTGGTCAGTGAGATCACCGAGTCCAATGGTTCTTCCTCGATGGCCTCGGTCTGCGGCGGCTGCCTGGCGCTTATGGACGCTGGTGTTCCCTTAAAGGCCCATGTGGCGGGTATTGCCATGGGACTTATTAAAGAGGGCGGTCGTTTTGCGGTGCTTACCGATATTCTGGGTGATGAAGATCACCTCGGTGACATGGATTTCAAGGTGGCGGGCTCCGAGATTGGCGTGACCGCGCTGCAGATGGACATCAAGATTCAAGGGATTACCAAAGAGATCATGCAGGTGGCGCTTGCCCAGGCGAAAGATGCCCGTATGCATATTCTGGGCAAGATGAAAGAGGCCATGGGCCAGGCCCGCACCGAACTCTCCGAGTACGCGCCGCGCCTCTACAACGTGAAGATCAACCCTGAGCGTATTCGTGACGTCATCGGTAAAGGCGGCGCCACAATTCGTGCGATTACCGAAGAGACCGGCACCACCATCGATATCGATGAGTCGGGCAGCATCACGATTGCCGCAACGACCGCCGAGGCAGCCCGGGCGGCGATCAAGCGCATTGAAGAGCTCACGGCCGAGGTCGAAGTCGGCAAGGTCTATGAGGGCACCATCCTGCGCCTTCTCGAGTTCGGTGCCATCGTCTCCATCCTTCCGGGTAAAGACGGTCTGTTGCATATTTCTCAGATCGCCAACGAGCGGGTCAACCAGGTCTCCGACTACCTCAAAGAGGGGCAGCTGGTGAAGGTCAAGGTCATCGAGGCCGACGATAAGGGGCGGCTACGCCTCTCCATGAAGGCGGCTGCAGAAGAGTCCGCCGCCGCGCCGAATGCCGAGGGCACCTCCTCTGCTGAGTCTGCCTAAAGCGCAAGATTTTCATTTCTCGGAGTGATCGTGCGTAAACCGTTGGTCTTGGGCAACTGGAAGATGCATGGCGACATGATCGCCAATGAGGCCTTACTCTCTGAATTGCTGTCGCTTGCCGATCAGTCGGGTTTTCAGTCTTCGCGGGTACAGGCGGGTGTTGCAGCACCCTATCCCTATCTCTTTCAGGTGGCTACGCGCCTGCGTGGGCGTGGTTTCGAGTGGGGCGCCCAAGACGTTTCTGACGAGTCCTCTGGCGCCTTCACGGGCGAGGTGTCTGCCACGATGCTCGCCGACTTCGAGTGCCAATTTAGTCTGGTGGGGCATTCCGAGTGCCGGGCACGTGCAGGCCATACCAATGCGCGTGTGGCCTTAAAGGTCCAGCAACTCATGTCGCAGTCCATTGCGCCTGTGGTCTGTGTTGGTGAGTCTCACGCCGATCGACAGTCGGGCCGCGCGGTAGAGGTTGTCTCCGAGCAGGTGCGGGCCGCGCTTGGGCCGCTCAAGGCCGATCAGGTCTCCAGAGTCAGTATTGCCTATGAGCCCATCTGGGCCATCGGTACGGGGCAGAATGCGTCCCCCTTTGATGCGCAGGCCATGCATGCCGCCATTCGGGGTGTGGTGGCTGAGAGAGCCCCCGCAGCCGCCGCGTCGGTTCGCATTATTTATGGCGGCAGCGTAAAGCCTGGCCTGGCCTTTGAGCTTTTTTCTCAGCCTGATGTCGATGGTGCGTTGGTCGGCGGTGCCGCGCTTCAGGCCCGCGACTTCTGGAGCATTGTGCAGGCCGCCCAGTCTCTTCATTCAACCGTGGAATAAAACGATCTTATGGCCTGGTTTACCAATCTCTTGTTGATCATCCAGCTGGCCTCTGCCGTGGCAATTATCGTCCTGGTCTTGCTGCAGCAAGGTAAGGGGGCCGACCTTGGCGCGGCCTTCGGATCGGGAAGTGCTGGCTCTGTCTTTGGTGCCTCGGGCTCGGCAAATTTCTTATCGCGGTCCACCGCTATTCTGGCTGTTGTATTTTTTTCCGCGACCCTGGCCTTGTCCTATGTGGGCAGCCGGGGAATTCGTACCGACTCCTCCGGAGGCGGTATCATGGAGTCTATTCCAGGGGCAGTTCCGGGCGCTGTATCTCCCGAATTGCCTCCGGTGCCGGCAGCGCCCAAAGAGGATGCGCCGACAAAGCAGTAGTTGTTGTAGGCCGACGTGGTGAAATTGGTAGACACGCTATCTTGAGGGGGTAGTGGCGAAAGCTGTGCGAGTTCGAGTCTCGCCGTCGGCACCAAAAAAAGGGGGGGCCTATGAGCCTTGAGTCGTATCTACCAGTACTGCTGTTTATTCTGGTCGGCATTGGTGTGGGCGTAGGCCCCATGCTGATCGGAAAGCTTGTCGGCCCGCATCGGCCCGACTCTGAGAAACTCTCCCCCTACGAGTGCGGCTTTGAGGCATTTGAAGATGCCCGTATGCAGTTCGATGTCCGCTACTACCTCGTTGCCATCCTCTTCATTCTTTTCGATCTCGAAATTGCCTTCCTCTTTCCGTGGGCTGTGAGTCTGCAAGAAATCGGCTTTTTTGGCTTTATGGCCATGATGATCTTTCTGGCTATTCTGGTGCTTGGCTTCATCTATGAGTGGATGAAGGGCGCCCTCGACTGGGAATAACGACATGGCGATAGACGGCGTTCTCAAGCAGGGTTTTATTACAACCACCGCAGACCAGGTTATTAACTGGACCCGCACTGGGTCGCTCTGGCCCATGACCTTTGGACTGGCCTGTTGCGCGGTGGAAATGATGCACGCCGGCGCCTCGCGCTATGACCTTGACCGCTTCGGTGTTGTCTTTCGGCCCAGTCCTCGCCAGTCCGACCTCATGATTGTGGCCGGCACTCTCTGCAACAAAATGGCGCCGGCGCTGCGTAAGGTCTATGACCAGATGCCTGAGCCCCGCTGGGTCATCAGCATGGGGTCGTGTGCCAATGGGGGTGGCTACTACCACTATTCTTATTCGGTGGTCCGTGGCTGTGACCGTATTGTGCCCGTCGATATTTACGTGCCGGGCTGCCCACCGACAGCCGAGGCGCTGCTCTACGGCATTATGCAGCTCCAAAACAAGATCAAGCGCACCAGTAC
>JBEDFV010000017.1:0-13515 GCA_041175005.1 Pseudomonadota bacterium | reverse complement strand
GGCTGTCGGCGATGGGCGTCAGAGAGCCACTGCACGGCCTTATCGAGTTCTCCCTTGCGGAAGTAGAGCCAGCCCATGCTGTCCAGAATGTGGGCGTCTTCGGGAAGGAGTCGGTGGGCCTCTTCGATGAGGGCCTCGGCCTCTTCTAGCCGAATGCCTCTATCTGCGAGGCTATAGCCCAGTGCATTTTTTGCATGGGCATGTTCGGGTTGTTGATCCATGAGGGCCCGCAGTAAGGACTCCATGGTCTTGTGGTCTTGAAGTCGCTCATAGAGCATGGCCCGTGCGTAGAGGATGCCTGGCCGACTCTGATCGGCCTCGGCGACCCCCTCGAGCAGAGCCAGCGATTTGGCCGGATCTTGTCCCTGAGAGGCCAGTCCTGCAAGGCGCTCGAGAAAGGCATCAAGGCTTCCTGCCTTCTGGGCCAGGGCCTTACGTGCCAGTAGGTTATTGCGCAGGTCGGAGTAGAAACCAAGCTGCAGTCGCAACAAGTCAACGATGTCTTGCGCATCGGTATTGTCTGGGCTCACCTCAAGCCAGACCGCCCCCGACCTGAGGGCCTGCCTGGCCTGCCGGGAAAGTAGGGCCACCCGCGTGGCCCGTTCTGCTACTCCAGCATCTCTGGTGCGCTCTGCAAGGGCCACATAGGTGGCTACAGCCACCCCAGCCTGGCCCTGTTGCAAGGCGAGCTCGCTGGCAAGAATCTGAAAGACCGCGCTCGCGGCCGACGGCGGCTTGGAAGCAGAGGGATCGGTGGTCTGTGCCTGCACGGCCACGGCAGCAGAGGACAGCCATGCCGACATGGCGAGGCAGGCCAGTGGCCGAAGCGCCCGCAGGGGCCGAGGGTGGGAAGAAAGAATTACAGGCATCATCACAACTCCAAGTATCCCAGTTTGACTCAATTCATGCCCGAATTGCCCGAAGTCGAGGTGGTCTGTCGCGGCCTACGCGGCCATGTTTCAGGAAAGCGCATCCAGGCAGTGGGTCTTAGTGGTAAGGCCCTGCGGACTTTTTCTGGGGAAAAGCAGGCCCTGCCGATTGCAGGCCAGGCCATTACACGGATTGCCCGCCGCGCCAAGAATCTGGTTTTTACGCTGGAGGATTGGTGGCTGGTGGTGCATCTCGGCATGTCAGGACAGCTGCTCTGGCTTGCACAAGAGGCACCCCGCCCCGCCCATAGTCATGTCTGGCTTACCTTTGATGATGGGCAGCTTGTCTATAACGACCCGCGGCGTTTTGGCGACCTGCGGATTGCGAAGCGGGCGGCAGACGGGGCTTGCCCGCCAGACGCGCTGCTTGGCCAGGCGGCCCAGGGCCGCGAGCCGTTGGATGACGGCTTTGATGGGCCATGGCTCTATACGGCGAGTCGGGGTGTGCGGCAGGCCATTAAGCCTTGGCTGATGCGGGGCGATCTGGTGGTGGGTGTGGGGAATATCTACGCGAGTGAGGCGCTTTTTCGGGCGGGTATCCATCCGGCGCGGGCCGCTGGGCGTCTTTCTGCGAGGCGGTGCGCAGTGCTGGCCCAGAGCATTCGAGAGGTGCTCACCGAGGCTATTGCGGGCGGCGGAAGCAGCCTGAGAGATTTTGTCTCGGCCGATGGCCATGCGGGCCACTTTGCGGCAGACCATCGGGTCTATGGCCGACAGGGCGCGCCCTGTCTTGTCTGCGGCGCACCGATTCGTAGGCGGATGCAGGCACAGCGGGCGACCTATTTCTGCGCCACATGTCAGCGGTAGGCAACAGAGAGGCCTTGCTGTCTTGGGCACCTGCAGTGATGGCTACTCTGGAATGAAGACCTTTTCTCAGGCCCTTTTGCGATGGGCGCAAGACTATGGACGCACGGATCTGCCCTGGCAGCCGCAGCCGGGCATGCCGGCTGACCCCTATCGCGTCTGGGTCTCCGAGATCATGCTGCAGCAGACGCAGGTGCAGAGCGTGCGCGGCTATTTTTCTCGCTTTATCGATCGCTTTCCCAACGTGCAGGCGCTGGCTCGTGCCTCGCTTGATGAGGTATTAGCCCTCTGGAGTGGCCTGGGCTACTACGCCCGGGCCCGCAACCTGCATCGCGCGGCCCAGCAGATCTGTTCGGAGTTTCCAGGGGGGATGCCGCAGCAGATACAAGACTGGCAGGCCTTGCCTGGGGTGGGGCGGTCTACGGCGGCGGCCGTGGTGTCGATCTGCTTTCATACGCGTGCGGCCATCTTGGATGCGAATGTCCGTCGGGTCTTGGCTCGGCAGCTCGCCGCCCCAGAGCCCTGGGGCTCGGTGGCGCTCGACCGGCGACTCTGGCAGGAGGCCGAGGCCCGATTACCCGACCGTGGGCAGGCGATGCCGCGCTACACCCAGGCCCTGATGGATCTGGGGGCTACGGTCTGCACCGCGCGCCGACCGCGGTGTGGGGACTGCCCGGTGGCATTCTCGTGCGAGGCCTTTGCGACGAGGCGGGTAGAGGCTTTTCCGGTCCCACGACCCCGCGCGCCAAGGCCCGTGCGGCGGGAGCGGTGGCTGCTTCTAACCTACGAAGGCAGGGTGGGGCTCTGGCAGAGACCGCCAGAAGGACTCTGGGGCGGGCTCTGGGCCCCCTGGGTGTTGCCTGAGACCATGGCCTGGCCAGAGGAAAGCCTTGCGCTTACGGTGTTAAGTCACGGGTTTACCCATTTCACGCTTGAGGCCGAAGTACATCTGGTGGCGCCCACCCGCAAGCGCAGGCTCTTGGCGCTTTGCGCGCAGGCTAAGGCGCTGGGTCAGGCCCTGGCCTTCCATCCGCGAGAGGCCTTTTTGCGTCTGGGCCTACCCGCACCCGTCCGCCGGCTGTTAGTTGAGGCCCCGCTGGGTGAGGGACCGATGGCGCACCAGGGTCGGGCAGGTCTCTGAGAATTGCTGGGCAAGCTGCTCTGCGCAGTAGACCGACCGATGTTGTCCGCCCGTGCAGCCTAGGGCAATGGTGAGGTAGCTGCGCTGGTCGGCCTCGTAGGCCGGTAGCCACCGCCGCACAAAGGAGGCAATGTCTTGGATCATGCTGCCGACCTCTGGCTGGCTACGGAGGTACTGCGCCACGGGCAGATCAAGTCCGGTGAGGGGCTTGAGCGCCTCGATGTAATGCGGGTTGGGTAGGCAGCGCACATCAAAGACAAGGTCTGCATCCAGAGGGATTCCGGCCTTGTAGGCAAAGGATTGAAACAGCAGGCTGACGGGAGCGGGCCTGAGGCCAAGAAATTCGCGGATCCAGGCCCGCAGGCTGGCAGGCTTCAGATCGGTGGTGTCCAGTGACATGCCGAGCGATTCGATGTCGGACAAAATGCGCCGCTCGTGCTCAATGCATTCAAGCAGAGAGGCGGCCGCGGCCTCGCCTTCCTGGCCCGAGATGCGCTGCGGACGCAGGCTTAGGGGGTGTCGCCGGCGGGTTTCGGAGTAGCGCTGAATGAGGGTCTGGGTCTGGGCATTGAGGAAAATAAGCTGCACCGAAATACCCCCCGACCGCAGGCTGTCGATTGTTTCGCGTAGCGGCCCCAGGTCGGCCCCGACCCGGACATCGGCTGCGATAGCCACCTTGCGGTGGCCCTGGTCGTCTAGGGCGCGGGCCAGCGGGGCCAGAAAGCCAATCGGCAGGTTGTCGACGCAGAAAAAGCCCGCGTCTTCGAGTGCATTGAGCACGATGGATTTGCCCGATCCTGACATGCCCGTAACCAGTACCAACTGCATGGGCCGACTCTCGTGCCCCATGGTTACGACCCTCCCGGGCCGGGACTGTCGCCTGGGCGCGGGTCTTCGTCTTGCATGGCCTGCATTGCGAGCCGCTGCCGCTCGGTGAACTCCTGCATGGTGTCGATGCCACGCAGCTGCAAGACAGTGTTGCGTACCGCAGCCTCTACCAGCACGGCCAGGTTTCTGCCCGCCGCTACCGGAATGACCACCTTTCGGATGGCCAGGCCCAGGATGTCTTGTGTGAGCGCCTCCAGGGGCAGCCGCTCGTAGTCATCAATGGCGGAGCGCCGAACCAGCTGCACGATGAGCCGCAGCCGCATCTTGCGCCGCACACTGGTCTCGCCAAAGATGGCCCGAATATCCAGAAGCCCGAGCCCCCGGACCTCCAGTAGGTTCTGCAATAGGGGCGGGCAGCGCCCTTCCACCGCATGCGGGGCAATACGGGAGAAGTCAACGATGTCGTCGGCCACCAGGCCATGACCGCGGGTGATGAGCTCAAGGGCGAGCTCGCTCTTGCCAAGGCCCGACTCTCCAGAAATGAGCACACCCAGACCGAGTACATCCATAAAGACGCCGTGGTGTGAGGCTGATGGCGCCAAGATGCGGCCCAGCTGGATGCGCATGATCTCAATGACCTGGGCCGCTGAGAGGGTCGATCGCCAGAGGGGCACGTGGTCGCGGTCGCAGGCCTCAAAGAGCATGGCTGGCGGCACCAGGCCATCGGCCATGACGAGTGCAGGGGGAGCGGCGGAGAGGAGTTCGGCAGTGAGGTAGGACCGTCGCTGAGGGTCGAGCCGGTTGTAGTAATCGACCTCGGCGGTGCCGAGCACCTGAATGCGGTTTGCGTGGATGAGGTTGAGATGGCCGACGAGGTCTGCACTCTCAAAACTGGGCCCGGAAATGGGCCTGTCTTCGCCCGCCCGCCCGGCGATCCAGGTCAGCCGCAGGGGCTCCTGGTAATCCTGAAAAAAAGCACCGACCTTAAGCATGGGTGGTGCCGCAGGCGGCGGGTTTTAACTGCCCGAGGGCACCCAGCCAATGAGAGACTGGTAGAGCGCGTCGGGGGTCTGGCTCTCGAGAAGGCTGGATCGGAGGCTGCCGTCGGAGAGCATTTCGGCAACTTCGGAGAGGATTTCTAGGTGCTGCTGGGTCGCATGTTCGGGCACGAGCAGGAATATCAGGATGGCTACGGGCTTGCCATCGGGGGCATCGAAGGAGACGGGCTCGGCCAGCCGAAACACGGCAGCCACGGCCTCCTCTAAGCCTTTGATGCGGCCGTGGGGGATTGCAATGCCCTCCCCGAGGCCCGTGGACCCCAGCCGCTCCCGGGCAAACAGGGAATCGAAGACCTTGGCACGGGCAATGCCATGGTTTTCCTCGAACAAGAGGCCTGCCTGCTCGAAAACCCGCTTCTTGCTGGTGGCCTCGACGTCGAGCAGGATGTTTTTGACGCTCAGGAGGCCGGAAATTCGGTTCATGGCGATGTCGATCCTTTTTCAAGTCTGTCCATGACCTCATAAACGCCGGGACCCGTAGGGGACCCGGCGGGCGATCAGGAACCGAAATTATAGCGACACCTGCCAATTTTTGTTGCGTTGCAAAATAAAAATGCCTCAGGCCCTAGGGGCAACGCTTTGGGGGCTGGAGGCCTACTTCTCGACCACCGCGGGACGGGCCTGGTGGACACCACTCTGGTGTTGTTCTTTGTAGCGCACCACCTGACGGTCGAGTTTGTCGGCCAGCAGGTCGATGGCGGCATAGAGGTCTGCATGCCGTGATTCGGCGTGTAGGTCTTTTCCTTGAAAGTGAACGGTAACTTCTGCCTTCTGTTCCAGTTTTTCAACGCTCAAGATCACATGCGCTTCCTGACCATAGCCGGAATGCCGCCAGATTCGGGCCAGTTTCTGCTCCACGTAGCTTCGGATGGCATCGGTGACGGTCAAATGATGACCAACGATCTGAACATGCATGGGGTCTCTCCTTTTGTCGTTGTTTTTCTGGCCTGCGGATGTTGGCACTGCACAAAACGAAGACTGCACAAATCAGGTGCTACGAGAGGGTAGGTTATCGCTGTTTTCGTTGGCTCGCACTCGGAATTCGTAGGGACTCTCGGTACTTCGCCACCGTGCGCCGCGCGACCACAACACCCTGTTCTGAAAACCGATCGGCAATGGCCTGGTCTGAGAGGGGCTTATCGGGCGATTCGGCCTTAATCCAGTCTTGAATCTGGGCGCGCAGCGCCGTGGCCGAGGCCGTTCCGCCATCATCAGTGGCCACGTGGCTTCCGAAAAAGTATTTCAGCTCAAAACATCCCTGCGGGGTCAGCATGAACTTCTGGTTGGTGACGCGGGAGACGGTGGATTCGTGAAGTTCACACCGGTCGGCAATATCGCGTAACACGAGCGGCCGCATGCCCTTCGGGCCCTCATCAAAGAATGCCCGCTGGGCGCTGACGATGGCCTGGGAGACGCGCAGAATGGTCTCCGACCGTTGTTGGATATTTTTAAGCATCCAGCGGGCCTCCTGAAGCTTCTGCTGTAAGCCGCCTTCAGCACCTGCCTGTTTAATGGCCTGGGCATAGTCCTGGTTGATGGAGAGTCGGGGAAGCGAGCCGCGGGCGAGCCGTGCCCGCCACTGCCCCGAGGGGGTCTTGTAGACGAGAACATCGGGAATGAGGTAGCCCGCCTGCTGGTCTCGGAAATTGCTTGCGGGCCGAGGGTTTAAGCGCCGAATCAGGCGCAGGGCCTCCTGCAGGAGTTCTCGATCGACTTGTAGCGTCTTGGCAAGGAGCACTGGATTGGTTGTACCCAGTGCCTCGAAGGATTCCGTCAAAAGGCGTTGGGCAAGCGCGAGCACGGTCTCTGGGCCGTCAAATCGGGCCTGAAGGTCGGAGAGCTGCAGGCAGAGGCATTCCTGCAGACTCTGTGCGCCAACGCCTATTGGGTCAAGCGACTGCAGGAGTTTCAGGCCAATTGCGACCTCGTCGGCATCTAGGGGTTCTTCAAACTGCGCGATAAACAGGGTGTCGAAACTCGCCGCGAGCTCGTGGGGCTCGTCGCGCAGAAAGCCATCGGGGTCTAGCGCCTGAATGAGAATCTCCAGCCAGAGCCGGTCGCGTGGTTGCAGATGCAGCCCCGCCACCTGATCGCGCAGGTGGTCGGCGAGCTGCACCGGACAGGCGTCCCGGTCTTCGCGCTCATCATCGTCCCCGCTGTGGTCTGAGGTCTTCCAGTCGGCGAGGCTGTCGAGCTCTTCTTCTCCTGCGGCCGTCTGCTCAGCAGGCTCTTCGGTGGCCTCAGACGGTCCGTCTACCGCACCTGCCTCGGGGTTGTCCTCAAGCTCTAGCAGGGGGTTGTCACGAATAAAGTCGTCGAGCTCTTGCCTGAGTTCGAGATTCGATAAGGTCAGTAGCCGGATCGCCTGCTGTAGCTGCGGCGTGAGCGAGAGCTGTTGACTGGTGCGGGTCGTGAGTGTGATCTTCACAGCGCCGACTCGGACTACATGCGGAAGTGTTCGCCGAGATACACCTGGCGTACCTTCGGGTTGTCGATGATTGCCTCCGGGGCGCCGCTGGCCAGCACCACGCCATCGTTGAGGATGGTGGCGTGGTCACAGATGCCGAGGGTCTCCCGCACATTGTGATCGGTAATAAGAACGCCGATGCCTCGGTTTTTCAGGAACCGAATAATGCGTTGGATCTCGATAACAGCAATGGGGTCCACGCCGGCAAAGGGTTCGTCGAGCAGAATAAAACGGGGATGGGTGGCCAGCGCCCGCGCGATCTCAACCCGTCGGCGTTCCCCGCCTGAGAGCGACTGGCCCATGCTCTGGCGAATGCTGACGATTTGGAGTTCTTGCAGCAGGTTGTTTAACTGGCGCCCGATCTCTGCCTCCGAAAGGGGGCGCCCCTGAGCATCTTTCTGAAGCTCCAAGACGGCACGAATGTTGTCGGCCACAGAGAGCCGCTTAAAGATAGAGGCCTCCTGCGGAAGATAGGACAGGCCGCGGCGGGCCCGGACATGGATCGGGCTGCGGGTAATGTCCTGGCCGTTGAGCAAGATTTGTCCGCCGTCTGCGGGCACAAGCCCCACAATCATGTAGAAGCAGGTGGTCTTGCCGGCACCATTGGGCCCGAGCAGTCCGGCAATCTGACCGCTCTGCACGGTAAGAGAAAAGTCGCGGACCACCATTCGGCTCTGGTAGCCCTTCTGAAGGTTACGTACCTCCAGGACTGAGGCTGTCTCGGGCGACGCAAGGGCCTGCAGTGTCGGTGGACTCGGGCTCGTGGAAACGGTACTCATGGGGCTCGTGGGGCGACCGCGCCCTGGGGCTTTGGCATGAGCGTCATGCGCGCCCGCGGCATGCCCGGGTCTGTCTCTACCTGGTAGGTCTCGATGAGATTGTTGTATCGCAGCCGGTCCCCCGCGACCTGGTCAAGCAGTTCGTCATTCTGCAGGCGTCGCATAGTGGCCTGCCCCGTAATGGTCACGAGTTCGGCGGTCCCGTCGTATTCAATTTTCAGGCCTTCGCCTTCGATCCACTCGTTGGTCTCTCCGCGCTGCTGACGGAACTGTGCCGGTGATCCGGTAATAAGGCTCATGATGGTGCCGTTGGCCTGCTGACGCAGCTCTAGCCGTTCGCCCTTGAGCATGAGGCTGCCTTTGGTGAGCACGACGTTGCCTGAAAAGATGGTGGTGAGCCGCGGCTCATCGTGGGCCAGTTGGTCGGCATCAATTTTGGTTGGGGCCTGGCGGTCTGCGGGATTGGCGAGGCTCGCAGGCAGGGGGGCCATCAAAACGATCGCCAGCAGCCCGCTGAAGAAAACAGGGGCCAGGCGCAAGGGGCTCAGGCAGCGACGTAGTCTCATGGCGTGGTCTGCTGACTCGGCAGCACCATCTGGGTCTGAGACAAGATCTCGATCTGTTCGGTGCGCTGGTTAAACTTCATGCCCACCCCGGTGAGCACTGTGGCGCCTTGATTAACCCGCACTGGGGCGGTGGTCTCAGCGGTCTGCGCTGAGACATCGAATCGCACCCAGTCCGTCAGAATGCGCACCTCAGACTCTTTGCCGTAGGCCTGCCGCTCAATGCGCGCATCTCCCTCTAAGGCAATCTCATTCTGGTCCGCACTCACCAATGCACGGGTAGCCCGGGCACGCACCGCAGGGGCATCCTCCCGAAGTGCCATAAGAACTGGCGCCCGCATCTCTGAACGGCCATCGTCGAATAGCGAGAGTTCCGGGGTCTGTATGCGGTACTTCGGCTTACCGGAGGCGTCGGTCTGGAGTACCTCTGCAGACTGAACCTGGGCATTCATTTGGCCGCCGGTCCGCACAGCCGCGTCCCACGAGGGCCGCAGGGCCAACTGGCTGAGTAGCCAGGCCGTCATCGCGAGCGCGGCAAGAAGGCCCAGAGAGACCATGGCGCTGAATCGTTCAAAGAGGGTGCCCGTCATGCCCGCCCCGCCAACAAGAAATCACAGGCCTCCCGCGCGGCCCCATAGCCTCCCTGTTGCACTGAGACCCAATGGGCCTGGCTACGCACCATGGAGGGGGCATTGGGAACGCTCGCGGCAAACCCCGCCCAGGCAAATACCGGCAGGTCTGCCAGATCGTCACCCATGTGCCCGATCTGATCGGGCACCCATGGGGTGGTTGCAATCCAGTCGATAAGGCACTGCCGCTTATCCTCGATCCCTACAAACACGGTGGCGATGCCGAGTTCTTCGGCCCGACGCAGTACTGCCGGATGGCGGCGCCCACTGAGCAGGCCCACGCCAATTCCAGCCCCCTGCAGTGACTTGATGCCTTGGCCATCGAGCACACAGAACCGCTTGAGGGATTCGCCGTGGCTGTCGTAGTAGAGGCCCCCATCGGTAAGCACCCCGTCGACATCGAAGAACATAAAGGCCAGGCGGTCGGCCCGTGCCCGTGGTGAGAGACTCATAGAATCTTGGCCTCCAGCAGGTCGTGAATGCCGATCGCCCCAAGGAGTGCACCGTCCGAATCGACCACCAACAGGTGGTTAATGCGTAACTCGTCCATAACCCGCGCCGCCTCCGAGGCCAGGGCATCCGGTGCGATGGTCTTGCCGCCGGCGGTCATGAGCGTCGCGATGGGTGTCTGTGGTGACAGCGTCTGTTGTTCGAGGACGCGCCGGAGGTCTCCATCGGTAAAGATGCCTGCGAGCCGATGCGCATCCTGCATCACGCAGGTCATCCCCATGCGTTTGCGCGTCATCTCCATGAGGGCCGCCGAAAGGCTGGCCGTATGGGGAATGCGTGGAATCTGTTCTCCGGTACGCATGACATCGGCCACCCGAATCAGCAGTCGCCTACCCAGACTTCCCCCCGGATGTGAGCGGGCGAAATCATCGGCACTAAAGCCCTTGCTCTCCAGTACCGCAACGGCCAGGGCATCGCCCAGGGCCATAGCGGCGGTGGTACTGGCCGTGGGGGCGAGGTTGAGCGGGCAGGCCTCCTGCACAACCGCGGCATTGAGGTGCAAGTCGGCTAACCGGGCAAGGCTCGAGTCGGGCCGTCCGGTCATGGCCATCAGGCGAATGCCCATGCGTTTGATATGCGGGGCAATCTGCAGGATCTCGTCGGTCTCTCCAGAGTAGGAAATGGCCAGCACCATGTCTTCTTGGGGCTGCAGCATGCCCAGGTCACCATGTTGCGCCTCTGCGGGGTGTACAAAAAATGCCGGCGTACCCGTGGAGGCGAAGGTGGCAGCCAGCTTCTTTGCTACATGGCCCGACTTACCCATGCCCGTCACAATAAGCCGGCCCGTAAGCGCCCGGATCCAGGAGACGGCGGTCACGGCCTCAGGGCCTACCTGGTCGGTGAGCGCGAGGACGGCCTGCGACTCGATGGCCAGCACGCGGGCAATCCTCTGCGCGATGGCCTGCGGGTCAGAGACGGCGCTGTCGGTGGGATTTCTCATGACCCACGGGGGCGTGGCGACGGCGCAGCGGGGGAGAAAAATGGCTCGCTAGCAAACATTAGGCCAGTTTAATAGAAATGCGAGCATGGCCGTAGCCTTGAGGGCCTCGATGGATCGCTTCTAAGGCGCATCAGCGCAGTGCCGCTGCGAGCCCGTAAAATGGGCCGATGCATACAGCCCCTCCGGCCGTCTTGTCCTTTCAGGACGTCTCCTTTGGTTATGGCGCCTCGGTGGTCATCGATCGACTCACCCTTGCGGTGCCCCGAGGCCAAGTATTGGCCATCATGGGGGGATCGGGGGTTGGCAAGACCACACTCTTGCGGCTCATGGCGGGGCTCGTCACGCCACAGTCGGGGCAGGTAGAAGCCTTTGGACAGATTCTCTCGGCCAAAGACCGTCAGGCCTTGTATGCTGCACGCAGACGCATGGGACTGCTCTTTCAGTTTGGCGCCCTCTTCACGGACTTGAGCTGCTTTGAGAACGTGGCCTTCCCGCTGCGTGAGCATTGCGCATTGCCCGAGTCGATGATTCGAGACCTGGTGTTATTAAAGCTCGAGTCGGTGGGGCTACGGGGCGCGGCCTCGCTCATGCCGTCGCAGATTTCGGGGGGTATGGCACGGCGCGTAGCGCTTGCACGGGCGATTGCCTTGGATCCGGAACTGATTCTCTACGACGAGCCCTTTGCCGGGCTTGATCCGATCTCTCTGGGTGTAACTGCGCGCCTCATTCGCCGATTGAATGATGCCCTGGGGGCGAGCTCCGTGGTCGTGACCCATGACGTTGCAGAGACCTTCTTAATCGCCGATCAGGTGGCCGTGCTCGCCCCAACGCCTACTGGGGCCCGTCTGGTGGCAATGGGCACACCGGCGGCCTTGCAGGCCTCAGATGACCCCTATCTGCGGCAGTTTCTCAAGGGCGAGGAGCAGGGGCCGGTGGCCTTTCACTATCCCGCTACCGATATTGCGCAGGCCTTCTTTCCTGAGGGGGCACCCGGTGGCCACTAGCATGGGGCGTGTCCGTGGCTGACCGATTGGCAATGCTTGGCCAGTGGGCCCTTGACCGACTCGGGGCCCTCGGTAGCTTTGTGCTGCTCTTTTTTTCGCTCTTGTCGCGGATGGGCCCAGTGCTGCGGCGTGGCCGCCTGATTGCTGCCCAGACCCATTTTCTGGGGAACCATTCTCTGGCCATCATCCTTGTCTCGGGGCTTTTTGTGGGCCTGGTGCTGGGACTACAGGGCTATTACACGCTGCGGCGCTACGGATCCGAAGAGGCCTTGGGGCTACTGGTGGCGTTGTCACTGGTGCGCGAGCTTGGCCCTGTCGTGACGGCCCTACTCTTTGCAGGCCGCGCGGGCACGGCATTAACCGCGGAGATTGGTCTGATGAAGGCCGGTGAGCAACTCTCGGCGATGGAGGCCATGGCCGTGGACCCGCTGTCTCGTGTGTTGGGCCCGCGGCTCATTGGTGGGGCCTTGGCGATGCCGATTCTGGCCATTCTGTTTTCGGCCGTGGGTGTCTTCGGGGGCTGGCTTATTGGGGTGGGCATGATCGGCGTGGATCCGGGCGCCTTCTGGTCACAGATGTCAGAGGGCGTCGACTTCTGGGACGATCTCGTCAATGGCATCGTGAAGAGCGTTGTCTTCGGGCTGGTGGTAACCCAGGTGGCCCTCTACATGGGCTATGCCTCTAAGCCTACGCCCGAGGGCGTTTCGCGGGCTACGACGCTGACTGTAGTGGTGGGGTCCTTATCGGTCCTGGGCCTTGACTTCATTTTGACGGCCCTCATGTTTGGTGGGCTCTAAGACTGATACTCTTTCACTATGCAACGACCTGTAACGATCTGGGTGGGCTTCTTTCTCGTGCTGGGGCTCGTCGGACTTCTTTTTCTGGCCTTAAAGGCGAGCAACCTCACGAGCATGGCGTCGGGCCAGACCTATGCCGTCACCGCCCTCTTTGATGATATTGGCGGACTCAAGCCGCGGGCTGCCGTGCGTTCCGCGGGTGTTCTGGTAGGCCGGGTACGCGACATTGGCTTTGATGACAGTCGCTATCAGGCCATCGTCACTATCGACCTTTATCAAAACATTCAATTTCCAAAAGACAGTTCAGCCCAGATTCTGACCTCCGGGCTCTTGGGCGAAAAGTACATCGGGCTACAGCCTGGGGCAGACGAGGTGATGCTCAAGGACAACGACCGCATTCAAATGACACAGTCGGCGGTGGTTCTCGAGAACCTGATTTCGCAGTTTCTCTACAACCGCGACAGCCCCTCGCCTTCCGCGTCAACGCCTGCGCCTGCCTCCGATGGGCTTGCCCCACCTGGGCTGAAATGAGGCAAAGCCGTCTCTGGCTCGTGGCGTTCTGCCTCTTGGGGCTCTTCGGGTGTGCGAGCATTCCCGAGGGCCAGCAGGCTGACGGCCGCGACCCATGGGAGCGATATAACCGGGCCGTATTTGACTTCAACATGGAGGTGGATGCGGCTGTTGTGAAGCCCCTGGCAGAGGGGTATCAGGCGGCTGTGCCCGAGGTGGTCCGCGGGATGGTGCGCCACTTCTTTGGCAACCTCAACGACCTTGTGACAAGCGTGCACCACCTCTTGCAGGGGGAGCCTACGGAGGCCCTCACGGCTGCCGGCCGGTTTCTGGTGAACTCGACTCTGGGGTTTTTTGGCATCTCAGACCCGGCCAGTGAGTTGGGCCTTGCAAAATCACGAGAGGACTTTGGCCTCACCCTTGGGGTCTGGGGGGCGGAGTCGGGGCCCTATCTTGTGCTTCCGCTTCTGGGACCAAGCACCGTGCGCGATGGCCTGGGAACGGCGGTTGACATGACGCTAGACCCACTGGACCCGGTCTTTGACTCTAGCCAGTC
>JBEDFV010000016.1:0-6819 GCA_041175005.1 Pseudomonadota bacterium | reverse complement strand
CATTGACCTTACCCCGGTGCGGAACCGGGGCCAGAAACGGGGCATCGGTCTCAATCATGAGATGCTCAAGCGGCACCTCGGTGGCTACCTCATGCACCTGATGGGCGTTCTTAAACGTCACGATTCCCGAGAGTGAGATGAGAAAGCCCAGATCGATAGACTGCCGGGCGACCTCAACGCTCTCTGTAAAGCAGTGCATCACACCGCCCACCGTGTCGGCTTTTTCCTCGCGAAGAATACGCAGCGTATCTTCTGGTGCGGAGCGCGTATGAATGATGAGCGGCAGCCCTAGTTCGCGTGCTGCACGAATATGGACGCGAAACCGCTCACGCTGCCACTCTAAGTCTCCCTGCAGACGATAGTAGTCAAGGCCAGTCTCCCCAATGGCAACAATCTTGGCATCCTGGGCATGGCGTATGAGGTCGTCTACGGTCGGTTCGGCGGCCACCTCGTCATAATCGGGATGAACGCCCACCGAAGCCCAGACCTGCTCATAGCCGCGAGCCTGATCCAACACGGTCTGCGCCTCCTCCATGGTGGTGCAGATGTTGAGGGCGCGGGTCACGCCTGCCGCCCGCATCGACTCTACGATCTCGTCTGCACGGCCCGCCAGCCCTTCGTAATTGAGGTGGCAATGCGAATCGGCGAATTCCAATCCAGGTTGACTCACACCATGACTCCAAAAGAAAAAAAGACCCGTGGTACCCGCATCATGCGCGGCCTCTAGAGGTCTTGGACCAGCGCCTGCCGCAGGTCCTCAAAGATCGTCTCATAGAAGAGTTGCGGATTTAACGGATGGTCGGCCACACGGGCATGCTGCTGCATCAGGGCCAGGCCCCGAGAAAGGCGCTGCAAGCCCTCGGGGTGGGCCCGAATTGGGCGGCTTAGGGTAACGAAGGTGTCCTGCTCATGAGAAAATCGCAGGGGGCTCAGGCCGTGACTCACCCGCGACAGATCGACCAGCCAGAGCCCCAGCAGGTCCAGGACCTCCTGGGGAAGGGTCTTTCCTGCCGTCTGCGCCCATACAGAGGGCTGCACACGCGGCTGTCGCAGCAGCGGTAAAAGCCAGGCGCTGGCCTGCGACTGGGCGAGCCTCTGGGCTGAGGCTGTGGCCGTATCCACCGTAAGCGAGAGGCGTCGGCACCGCGACAAAATGGTGGGCGGCACGCCCTGCAGCCGCTCGCCATAGAGCACAAACCGCATCGACGGATGCGGCTCCTCAAGCCCCTTGAGTAAGGCATTGGCCGCCGCGTAATGCAGCGACTCGATCGGGCCAATGAGGGCCCATCGACTGCCCCCGCGATGCGAACTGAGCTGGCTAAAGTCTAAGAGCGCCCGAATCTGATCGATGCGCAGCGTGCGGCTGGGCTTCTTGCCCGCCGCCGTGCTACCCCCACCTCCGCTGTCTTGGTCTGTGTCGCTACCGCCAACAGGGTCGCCCTCGCCCTCCTCTGCCTCGTCTGCTGCAGGCCGTAGCCAGCGAAAATCCGGATGCTGCTGCTCTTTCACCCACCCGCAACTTGCACACTGTCCGCAAGCAGAGGCATCGGGCAAAGGGCTCTGACAGAGATCTGCCGCGATCAGCTCTAGCCCAAACTGATCGACCCGCATCGCTGGCGGGGCGACCAGGAGGCTTGCCGTGGCCGGACGACCGCGCAGGCTCTCAGACTGCCGCCACCAGGCAGAAAACCAGAGGTGCTCTCTATTGATCAATGGATAACAAGGTCTTGTCTAAACGGGATTGAATTTGCCCTATCGTCTCACGAGCATCAATCCACTGACAGGCGCCCGTCCGTTGCGCAGCAGCCGCCTGGTAGCCCGCGCGTACGCGGCCAAAGAAGGCGAGATCTTCCGCATCGAAACGGTCTTCCGCCAGGAGCTGCCCGCCTGCGCGCTGCCGGCGTCTTTGGGCTGCCTCTTCGGGGGGCAGATCAAAATAGAAGACAAAGTCTGGGCCCTGCCCCCCCTGCTCCACCGCATGCGCAAGGGTCTCAATAAGAGGGCTAGAGAGCCCCCGGCCTGCGCCCTGATAGGCGCGGGTGGAGTCGGTAAACCGGTCGCAGACCACCCAGTGGCCGCGCGCCAATGCCGGACGGATGGTCTTGGCGAGATGGTCGCGCCGCGCGGCAAAGATCAGCAGGAGCTCGGTAAGCCCATCCATAGGCTCTTTCAGAACCATGGACCGGAGGTCTTCTGCCAAGGGGCTACCGCCAGGCTCGCGGGTCTGCACCACCACACGGCCCCGATCTCGCAGCCACTGACAGATAAAGGCCAGATGGGTGCTTTTTCCAGCACCATCAATTCCTTCGAGAACCAGAAACTTACCAGCCATGACCCGACTAGACGCCATCCGGTGGCGGAGGCCCAATGCGCCGCTGAAAATAATTTACCGCCCAGTTGTGGCGGTCGAGGGTCTCGCTGAAATACGACCGCCCGTTGCCCTGCGCGACAAAATACAGCGCCTGTAGTTGGGCTGGATTCACTGCCGCGAGAATGGCCTGTCGCCCTGGGTTCGCAATGGGGCTTGGTGGAAGCCCGGCCCAACGGTATGTGTTGTAGGGTGAGTCGTCCTGAAGATCATCGCGGCGCAGATTGCCATCAAACCGGGGCCCGAGCCCATAGATTGTGGTGGGGTCGGACTGCAGCCGCATACCCCGGGCGAGGCGATTGTGAAACACCGCAGAGACACGGGGCCGATCCGGACCATGCTGCGTCTCCTTCTCGATGATCGAGGCGAGGGCAAGCGCCTCCTGCGGCGTCTTTAACGCAATCGCCGGAGACCGCTTTGCCCAGGCTTCCTCGAGCACACGCTGCTGCAGACGAAAGGCCCGGGTAAGAATGGACATATCGGTCTGGCCGCGATGAAACAAGTAGGTGTCGGGATAGATCCAGCCCTCAATAGCACTACCCGGATAACCCAGCTCTTGCGCAAGCAACGCCGCTGCCTTCTGCGGCTCAGGCGGTAGGGTTGCACGAATCTGCGGGTGGTTATGCAACGCTGCCAGAATCTGCGCAAAGGTCCAGCCTTCAATCAGTGTGATCGGCTCCTGCAGTGCATCTCCCTGAGAAACCTGCCGCACCACGGAGAGAAACGAGCTTCCCGCAGGAATGGCATAAACCCCCGCCTGGAGACGGTGCGAAACACGCAGCAGCCGGGTTGCAAGCGCAAACCCGTCTTCTGAGACATCAAGGCCCGCGTCTTGCAACAGCCGCCCAATAGATCGGGCTGAACTGCCAGCAGGAATCACAATCTCTGTTGCGGCGTTCTGCGGCGCCACCGTGCGATCAAACCAGACCCAGACAGCAGCGGCCAGAACCCCTGCTGTGAGTAGCAGAACAAACAAAAATGCGGAGAGCAGTCGCTTCAAGACAGTTATAGTGAAAAGATCGGAATGTTCTTAGAGGTACTGGTATTTCTATGCTGATGCATGCTGCAGAAAAATTAAATCAATTTGCGGTTATTGTCGCAGAAGGCCCCGACGCGCAGACATTTCTCCAGGGCCAGCTCACCAATAGCCTGCTTAGCCTCGACCCGAGTCATCATCAACGTACGGGCTACTGCTCTGCCAAGGGTAGGCTCCTCGCAATCGCGCAGGCCTGGCGCATCGCACCTGAGGCCTACGCGCTGCTGCTACCCACGGAAATCGCCCCTGCGGTTTGCAAGCGGCTCAGCATGTTTGTACTGCGCGCCAAGGCGCGACTCTCCGTCGTGCCCGCAGACATCACGGGCATCTGGAATGGCCTGGATGCGCCCGCAGACGGAATGCTGCGCCAAGCGGATGACAATACCTTCTGTCTTGGGATGCCGGTCTGCCCGCAACAGGGCACCCGGGCCCTACAGATACGCCTTCAGAGCGCCTCACCAACAGCCTCAGAAGCGTCAGCGGCACAAGGCCCCGCGAGGCAGAACCCACTAGGCGAAGAGAGTGCGGCTGCAGACGCCCGATGGCGTCTCGCCGATGTGCGCGCGGGCACACCCTGGATCTGGGCTGCAACCCAAGACCTCTTTGTGCCACAGATGGTGAATCTTGAGCTGCTCTCAGGCGTGGACTTCAAGAAGGGCTGCTATCCGGGCCAAGAGGTCGTGGCACGAAGCCAGTATCTAGGCAAGCTTAATCGGCGGATGTTTGGCCTCTCATGGCCCTCGGGGCCTGAATCCACCCCGCCGGGTACCCCCGTATTTTCGCCGTCCGACCCAGAGCAGCCCTGCGGGGCACTCGTCTCTGTGTCGGATGACACCACCAATAATATGCGGGTTGGGCTCGTCTCGGTATCGCTCGATGCCTGGGCCGAAGGTACTGCGCCTTCGCTGTGTATAGGAACTGCCCAAGGCCCAAGCGCTAGTTCCTTTCCGCTGCCCTATCCGGTACCGACTAGTCCCCAGACACCGAACCGGCCGCGGCTCTAGTGTCAAGTGTCTTGGAGACCATGCGGCGGTAGGTGCCCATGGCCTGCGCAAGTAGTCGGTCGCGCGGGTCGCGAATCTCTCCACGACAGAAGGACATACTCGTAGAGCGGTGATCGCAAAAGCCAAGAGCCACCAACTCGCCCTTCGCTGGCCGAAGAAAACTGGTCTTCATTTCAATCGTGACAACCCAATACCCTTCCGGGTCAGCAGATTTGGCGGCCATGGCCATCACGGCATCCAATAGGGTCATCAGCACACCTCCATGGGCTACCCCAAACCCATTACGCTGCCAGTCGGTCATGGTGAGTTCTAGCCGCGCTCTGCCCGCCTCGGCAGAGGCATGATGTGGCCCAAGATGGGCAAGAAAGGGCGTAATCGTCGGAGAATAGGCGGTGTCCATGGCCCGCACAATAGCAAGACTTCCCCCTGACCCGCTGTAAATCCGCGGCATAATCCTGCGCTATGACCGCGCCTCTTGAAAAACCTGATTCCGTCTATCGCGACCTGCTTACCGATATGCAGTATGCGGTGACCCGCAAAAAACACACCGAGCCCCCATTTACCGGTGCCTACTGGGACCACTGGGCAGAAGGCCGGTATGTCTGCGTCTGCTGCAAGACCCCCTTGTTCGACTCCTCGCACAAGTTTGATGCCGGCTGTGGCTGGCCGAGCTACTTCAAGGCCCATGATGATAAGCAGGTGCGCGAAGAACGCGACCTCAGCCACGGTATGGTACGGACTGAGATTCTCTGTGCCCAATGCAATGCCCACCTCGGACATGTGTTCGAAGACGGCCCTGCACCCACGGGCCTGCGCTACTGCGTGAATTCAGCCTCCGTCACCTTTGAGCCCAAGAAATGAAACTGCTGGCCGACTGGGCGCCCCTCATTGTCTTTTTTGTTGCCTACAAGCTCGCAGACATTTATGTGGCCACAGGGCTTGCGATTGTCGCCAGTGTCGTGTTTATGGTGGCCATGCGACTCAAGAGGATGCCCATCGACAAAATGCAGTGGATTAGTCTTGGCCTGATCGTTGTCTTTGGGGGCGCGACGCTCTTTTTGCAGGATGAGCGGTTTATTAAAGCCAAGCCAAGCCTGCTCTACGGTATTTTCGCCATCGCGCTGCTCGGCCCGCAGATTGTTTCCAAGGTCTACCTCATCGAAAAACTCTTGGGCGGCAAGGTGGCGCTGCCCTCCTATGTCTGGGCGCGCCTCAACGCCGCCTGGGGGCTCTTTTTTCTGGGAATGGCCCTGCTCAACGCCTGGGTGGCGATGCAGTTCTCTACCGACATCTGGGTAGACTTCAAGGTCTTTGGCACCCTTCTACTCACGGTGGTTTTCGTGATTGCCCAGGCCGTATATATGAGCCGACACGCGGCCCCCGAGTCTAAGGATGCGCCTCCGTGACAGCCCTCCATGCGGCAATCGAATCTCGACTGCGAGCGGCCCTGCCGGTGGTCGAAATGGACCTCTGGGACGAATCCGATGCCCATAAGGGCCACGCGGGCGCACGCGGGGGCGGGGGGCACTTCCACCTCCGGGTAGTGAGCCCCGTATTCGAGGGAAAGGCAAGGCTCGCCCGCCATCGTCTTGTGTATGATGCCTTACAAGAGTGGATTCCCGCGCGGATCCACGCCTTATCGATAGACGCGCGGAGCCCTTCGGAGTCTGAATGAGTAAACATTTTCTGGCTGGCCTAGCGATTGTGGTTGCGACCTCGGCCTCTGCCCAAAATATTGCGGTGGTCAACGGCCGTCCCATTCCCAAAGAGCGGGCCGATTTGTTCTTGAAAGAACTGGCCAAGCAGGGCCAGCAGTCCACGCCGGAGCTTGCAGCGCTGGTGCGCCAGGAACTGGTAGACCGCGAAATCCTGCTGCAAGAGGCGGAGAAGCGTGGCCTGCCAGCCGTGTCCGAATTTAAGTTCCAAATTGAAACGGCCCGTACCCAGATTCTGATTCAGGCGCTCGTGCAAGACGAGCTTGGCCGCAACCCCATTAAGGATGAAGATATCCAGGCCGAGTATCAGCGCCTCACCGCCCAGCTCAATACCGAGTACCGTGCCCGCCATATCTTGGTGGAGACCGAGGCCATGGCAAAGGACATCCTTGCGCGGCTCAATAAGGGCGAGAAGTTTGAGGCCTTGGCCAAGTCCCTCTCGAAAGACCCCGGTTCAGCGGCCAACGGTGGCGATCTCGACTGGGCCTCAGCCGATACCTTTGTGGGGCCGTTCTCCGAGGCCATGGTGAAGCTCGAAAAGGGCAAAACCACTTCTGCGCCGGTGCAGACCCAGTTTGGCTGGCATGTGATTCGCCTCGATGATGTGCGCAAATCGCAACCCCCGGCGTTCGCCGAGGTGCGCGACCAGATCGCAGAGTCGCTCCAGCGCAAAAAACTCAGTGAGTTTCAGCAGAC
>JBEDFV010000015.1:0-9764 GCA_041175005.1 Pseudomonadota bacterium | reverse complement strand
GCTAATGGGGCTGGCTATGTTGTGGCGGGTGCAGCGACATTCACTTTGATGGGACCTATTAATCGTTTGGGATAGACCGGCCGTTATGAGGGTACTGGGTACAATTCGAGGCATGACCTATACCTGCTCGATTCTTCCCTCGGGAAAGACTTTTCCTGTGGATCCCCAAGAGACCATCCTAGAGGCAGCCCTGCGCGCTGGAATTGTCTTGCCTTATGGCTGCAAAGATGGCGCCTGCGGTTCCTGTAAAGCCACGCTTACCCAGGGAGAGGTCGACTACGGCGACTACCAGAAGAAGGCGCTCAGTGACGCCGAACGCGCTGCGGGCCAGGTCTTGCTTTGTAAGGCCACTGCGACCTCTGACATCTCGGTAAACGCGCGTATTGTCGCCGCAGAGGGCATGGCCCCGATACGTAAGCTGCCCTGTCGCGTTGCAAGCCTGTCGAACCCCGCACCCGACGTCGCTCTCGTGCGTCTGCAACTCCCGGCCTCGGAGCAATTTCAATTTCTGGCAGGCCAGTATGTGGATATCTTGCTGAAAGACGGAAAGCGCCGTAGCTACTCCATGGCCAACCCGCCGCATGACGCGCAGCAGCTAGAACTCCACATTCGCCATACCCCTGGCGGTGCGTTTACCGACGCGGTCTTCGGCACGGCAACCGCTTCATGCAATGCACTCAAGGAGAAGGACATTCTGCGGTTTGAAGGGCCGCAGGGCACCTTCTTTTTGCGCGAAGACAGTGCGCGGCCGATCGTTTTTCTGGCCAGTGGTACGGGCTTCGCGCCAATCAAGGCAATCATCGAGCATGCACGGTTTAAGCATATAGAGCGGCCCATGACACTCTACTGGGGAGGGCGTCGCCCGCACGATCTCTACATGGCAGCCCTCGCCGAAACATGGGCGCGAGAGATGCCTTGGTTTAAGTATGTACCGGTCGTGAGTGATGCGCAGCCGGAAGACCAGTGGACAGGCCGCACCGGGTTTGTTCATAAGGCGGTGATGCAAGACTTTCCAGACCTTTCCCAATACTCGGTCTATGCCTGTGGGGCACCGATTGTCATTCAGTCCGCACAGCGAGACTTCATTGCGCAGTGTGGCCTGCCAGAAGAAGAGTTTTTCGCAGACGCCTTTACCACTGCGGCTGATCTCGCTTAGGAGCACATGCTCGGGCTGTTGTTTAGGCTTTGGTGCGATTCAAAAACTGCTTTAACGCTAGGCCTGTTGGCGTTTTGAGTCGCGCAATCTCTGCTGGCGTGCCAGCCCCTATGAGTTTCCCCCCATGCGCGCCCCCTTCTGGCCCCAGGTCAATCATGTGATCTGCCTGGGCCCAGACGTCCAGGTTATGCTCAATTACTACGACCGTATGGCCCTGGTCGACCAGTTGGTGTAAGGCGGCAATCAGCCGCTCTACGTCTGACATGTGCAGTCCGACGGTGGGCTCATCCAGCACATAGAGCGCCTGGCCCTGTGACTTTGACTTGGCAAGTTCGGTAACGAGCTTAATACGCTGTGACTCGCCGCCCGAAAGTGTGGGGCTCGGCTGCCCCAGGGTGAGGTAGCCGAGACCCAAGTCATCCAAGAGCTGTAAGGGGCGACGAATCGTTGAGACAGCAGAGAAGAACTCAACAGCCTCAGACACCGAGAGCTGCAGCACATCGGAGATCGACTTTCCGCGCCAGAGGGCATTACGTGTCTCGGTGTTAAACCGTAGGCCTGCACACGCATCACAGACCACCTTCACATCGGGCAGAAAATTCATTTCAATCGTCTGCCAGCCTTGGCCCTCACAGGATTCGCACCGCCCCTGCCCGGTGTTAAAAGAAAATCGATTGGCGGCCCAGCCCCGACGACGCGCCTCTTCGCTATCGGCAAAGAGCTTTCGTATATCGTCCCAGAAGCCCACATAGGTGGCCGGCGTCGACCGTGGCGTCTTGCCAATCGGGGTCTGGTCTACCTCCAGCACGCGCTGAATCGACTCCCAGCCGGTGATCTGTCGGCAGCCCTCCCAGCCGATAGTCTTGGCCCGACCCGCCTTGGACCGCTGCAGATGGACTGCACGTTGCATATTGCGCTTCAGAATATCCCGGGCAAGACTCGATTTGCCGGAGCCCGAGACCCCGGTCATAACCGTCAGGCGCTGCAGCGGTATCTTGACTGTGAGGTTCTGCAGGTTATGCAGCGCTGCACCGGTAATCTCAAGCCGGTTTTCGGCCGCTGGCCGGCGCGGATGTACCGGGTGGTGCATGGGCGACTTCAGGTATCGCCCTGTGACCGATGCCGGCGCATTCATCAGATCCTGCGCGGAGCCTTGGGCCACGATCTCCCCGCCGAGACGCCCGGCCCCGGGCCCGATATCGATGAGATGGTCCGCGATCGCTAATGTGTCTTCGTCGTGCTCGACCACGACCAGGGTATTGCCCTTCTCCTGTAAGCGACGCAGCAGGCCCAGCAAGGCCTGGTTGTTCTGCGGATGCAGGCCGATACTCGGCTCGTCCAAGATATAGCAGACCCCCTGTAGGTTTGATCCGAGCTGCGCGGCCAGCCGAATGCGTTGGGCCTCCCCGCCAGACAGGGTAGGTGCAGAACGATCGAGCGACAGATAGCCCAGACCCACAGACCGCAAGAATGCGACCCGGCTGGCGATTTCTTCTATCAGGCCTTCGCCCACGCTGCGATCGCGGTCTGACCAATCCTGCGTAACCTTCTGTAGCCACGCGGGCAGTCGATCGAGCGCAAGCCCAGAGACCTGATGAATTCCGTCTCCTTTAATACGCACAGCCCGCGCAAGCGCATTGAGTCGTGCACCGTCACATTCGGGGCAGGCAAGATCCTCCGTATCGCCCTCTTCTGGGTCCTTCTCCTCTTTTTGAAGGAAGCGGTCCTCCTCCCCGGTCTCGTCCTCGGCAAGTCCTCCGCCATAGAGTCCGGTTCCGGTGCAGGCCGAACACCAGCCAAGCCGGGTGTTGTAGGAAAAGAGTCGGGGCTCAGGCTCCGGCAGGCTGCGGCTGCAACTCGGGCAGGCCCGTTTGGTAGACAAGAGTGTCGCCTGCATGGACTTGGCATCAGTCAGGGGCGCCAAGAGCGTCACGAGACCCTGACCGCGCTCAAGGGTCTGTAAGACAAGTTCACGCAGGCGTGCCTCCCCTTCCGGCCCGATCACCAGATCGCCTATGGGCAGCTCAATGGTGTGCTCCTTGTAGCGGTCGATTTTGGGAAAGGGCTCGGTGGGCACGAAGAGTCCGTCTACGCGCAGGTGAGAATGCCCGCGCGACTTTGCCCACTTGGCAAGGTCTTGATAGATACCCTTGCGCTGTATGACAAGCGGCGCCAAAAGACCCACATGCTGCCCCCGAAATGACTTCAGGATCGTGGCGACAATCGCCTCTGGCGATTGCGGGGCGATCGCAATGTCACAGTCTGGACAGAACTGGGTGCCGAGCTTGACAAAAAGCAGGCGCAGAAAATGATGAATCTCAGTGAGCGTACCTACCGTGCTCTTACGGCCGCCACGGCTGGTACGTTGTTCAATCGCCACCGTCGGGGGGATGCCAAAAAGTGCGTCGACATCTGGCCGTGCGGAGGGCTGCACAAACTGACGTGCGTAGGCATTGAGCGACTCCAGGTAACGACGTTGCCCTTCCGCAAACAAGATATCAAAGGCCAGCGTCGACTTCCCAGACCCTGAGACCCCCGAGATTACGGTGAGCGCATTTCTGGGAATCTTTACCGAGATGTCTTTGAGGTTGTGCTCGCGTGCGTGATGAATCTCAATGGCAGTAGCTGCCGAAGTGGACGGTCTCGATGTGACCCCTGTGTCACGCACTAGGCGAGTCGAGGGCGTCTGTGCCTCGGCATCCCGTACCTGCCAAAGGCTCTGCGCCGCCTGCACCCGTTTAAGGGCCTGCCCTGTGTGCGATTCCGCGCAATTCATCACCTCTGCGATCGGCCCCGCCGCCACCAGTGATCCGCCCCCTGGACCAGCCTCTGGGCCTAGATCAATGAGCCAGTCCGCCTGGGAAATTAAATCCAGATTATGTTCAATCACCACCAGAGAATGTCCCGCATCGATGAGTGCCCGTAGGGCACGCAGCAGCTTGGCAATATCGTCAAAGTGCAGTCCCGTGGTGGGCTCATCAAAGATCAGCAGCATGCCCTTCTGCGCCCGGCCTCCACGCTCCGCCGCATCTGCGAGGTGGCCCGCAATTTTCAGGCGCTGCGCCTCCCCGCCCGAGAGTGTGGGCACCGGCTGTCCGAGCCGCAGGTAACTGAGCCCGACATCGACCAGAGGTTTCAGTCGGCGATGGACTTCTTTGTGGTCTTGAAATAAGGCCAGCGCCTCATCAACGGTCAGTTCAAGTAACTCGGCAATCGAGTGGCCCATCACTGTGACATCGAGAATTTCCGCGCGATACCGACTGCCATTGCAGTCAGGGCAGCGCAGATAGACATCCGACAAAAACTGCATCTCAATATGTTCAAAGCCACTGCCCGCGCAACTCGGGCATCGGCCATTACCCGCATTAAAGCTGAAGGTACCCGCGGTATAGCCCCGTTGTACCGAGACAGGCGCCTCAGAAAAGAGTCGGCGGATGGCATCAAAGGCCCCGACATAGACCGCCGGATTTGATCGGGTGGTCTTTCCAATCGGCGACTGGTCTACGAGCAGCACATCAGAAATGAGGCTCGCTCCCTCAATGGCCTCATGGGCTCCCGGGGCCTCGGTGGCCTTCCCAAGTTTCTTGCAGAGGGCCGGATAGACGACATCCTGAATGAGGGTTGATTTGCCTGAACCCGATACTCCGGTGACCACCACAAGTTGATGTAAGGGAATGGAGACAGTGAGCGATTTCAGGTTGTTTGCGGTGGCATTGACCAGCCGAATAACCTGCTGGCTGGTTTTCCCAGGGGCCCCATCACTGCGGCGCCCAGGGGCGATCTGTCTCTCCCCGCGCAGATATTCGCCGGTGAGGGTCGGTGCGCCTAGCGCCGCGTGAAAGCTGCCGTTGAACTGAATCTCTCCGCCCCGATCGCCCGGGCCCGGGCCCATATCAATAATGCGGTCCGCAGCGCGCATGACCTCCGGGTCGTGCTCCACCACCACCAGGCTGTTACCCGCATCGCGCAGACGATGCATGACGCCAATCAGACGCTGCAGATCTCGTGAGTGCAGCCCAATCGACGGTTCGTCGAGAACAAAGAGCGTATTGACGAGCGAGGTACCCAGGGCAGTCGTGAGATTAATCCGTTGCACCTCTCCACCCGAGAGCGTGCGGGACTGGCGATCCAGCGTGAGATAGCCCAGGCCGACCTCGCGACAGAAACCCAGACGTGCCGCCATCTCTCGAATGACCATCTGGGCAGCAGCCTGAGCACCCGCGCTCCCACTGCCCACATATTTCGTCCCGGCTTCCGGGAGCGCATCGGTTTTCTTAATTCCCTCCAACCAGTCCCAGGCCTCGTCGATTGAGAGCGCCATGACTTCAGAGACGGTCTTACCTGCGACCCGCCAGTACAAAGCTTCCGGCCGCAATCGGGCGCCGTGGCATGCGGGGCACTCAGTGTACGACCGATATCGAGACAAGAGCACCCGCACATGCATCTTGTAGGCCTTCGATTCCAGGTATTCAAAGAATCGGTCGACCCCGTACCACTGGGTCTTCCAGTTACCCCGCCAGTCTGCATCGCCCTTAAATACCCAGTCGCGGTCCTCTTTGGGGAGGTCCTTCCAGGCAATATCCACGGCCACACCGCGTCGCTTGGCATGCATGAGCAGTTCGTCTTGGCAGTCGAGGTAGGACTTTGACTGCCAGGGTTTAATAGCCCCGTCCTTTAGCGACTTGTTCTCGTCGGGAACCACCAGGCCGTGGTCAATACCAATCACCCGCCCAAAGCCCCGACAGGTCTCACAGGCGCCTACAGGCGAGTTGAAAGAGAAAAGCGCTGGCCGGGGTTCCCGAAAACCTGTGCCACATCCGGCGCAGGAGAGCGCCGAGGAAAACCGCAGCACCTGTTGTGTATCCAGAAGTACGACCTGGCACTGGCCCTGCCCATAGCGCAGGGCGGTCTCCACCGCCTCTGCCATGCGACTGCGCTCGATTTCACTACGCTGCACCCAGCGGTCTGCAATGACGCGCACCAGGCCGGCTTCTTGCGCGTGAATTTTGGTGAATCCCTGTGCCGACAGCCAGTCTTCCAGCTGCTGCGATTCGAGCCCTTCGGGCAGTTCTCGCTCAAAGGTCACCGCAAGCTTCTGGCCTTCGCTCTGCGCAGCGAGCAGCGTCACGATGCCGTCCAGCGTGTCGCGCTGCACGGGGGTCTGACAGGACGGACAGTAGAGTTCCGCCACCCGAGCAAAGAGCAGCTTCAGGTGGTCGGTAATCTCGGTCATGGTGCCCACCGTTGACCGAGAGGTCCGTACTGGGTTGGTCTGGTCGATCGCAATCGCAGGAGGTACGCCTTCGATGCGATCGACCTGCGGCTTGTCCATGCGATCTAAAAACTGTCGCGCATAGGCCGAGAAGGTTTCTATGTATCGACGCTGCCCCTCGGCATAGAGGGTGTCGAATACCAAAGAACTCTTCCCGGAGCCAGAGACCCCAGTAACGACAATCAATTCCCCGGTGGGCAGGTCCACCGAGAGGTTCTTTAGGTTGTTTTGTCGGGCGCCGCGAATGCGGATGGCCGACTCAGTGGTCATGCTTATGGGCGTGGCCGTGATGGTGGTCGTGATCGTGTGGGTGGGCATGATCGTGCCCGTGATCATGACTGTGGTCATGTCCATGCACGTGTCCGTGATCATGGCTATGGTCATGCCCACACGATTCCCCGGGGGCATGATGGTGTCCACAGTCATGAACAGCCCGCGCCTTGGCTTCCTCTTCAATCATCACATGCGTCCGGGCAGCAAAATTCTCGATCGTCTCGGGCGTAAAAACATCGATATTGGGTAGTGGCCGCAGTCCCGCTACTTTGAGCGTTTCGGCTGCTGCATCGCCCTCTGCCGTCGCGCGCGGAAATTTTATAAAGGTATTGCCTGCCTCCCAGGCAATACCGTGGGCAGAGAGAAATTGCGACACGCGGAGTAACAAGGCGGGCTGGCTGCTGGTAATGGTGTAGAGCTTCGTACGGTCCATAGTCTTCTTTCGTAAGGCGTTAGCAGAGCTGCGCGTTGACGCGCAACACAATCTTTCCAATATGCTGAGACGACTCCATCAGCCTGTGGGCATCTGCCACCTCTGACAGATCAAATTCGGCGTAAATCAGGGGCAGGCAGCGGCCTTGCGCGAGTTCGGGCCAGAGGGCCTGTTGCAGGCTAAGGCAGAGCCGCGACTTTTCTTCCACGGAGCGCGCTCGCAGGGTAGAACCGGTAAAGGTGAGGCGTTTCATCATAAGTAGGCTCCAGTCCATCTCCACCTTACTGCCTTGCAGAAAGGCAATCTGTACCAGACGCCCTTCAAGGGCCAGGGCCTTCAGATTCTTGGCGAGGTATTCGCCGCCTACCATGTCGAGAATGAGGTGGACGCCAACCCCGGCAGTCTCTTTTTGCGTGACCGCGAGATAGTCTTCCGTCTTGTAGAGAATCGCCCGCGTCGCGCCGAGCTGCCGGCAGACTGCGGCCTTTTCTTCCGAGCCGACGGTGGTAAAAATCTGGCCTGCACCGGCCCAACGGGCAAATTGAATAGCGGTAGTGCCAATGCCACTTGACCCCCCATGGATCAGTACCGACTGGCCTCGGCGTAGCTGCCCGCGCTCTATGAGATTTGCCCAGACGGTCAGCATAGTTTCAGGCAGGCAGGCGGCCTGCCGCATGGTCAACCCGTCGGGAATTGGCATGCAGTGTCCCGCTGGTGTGATGACTGCCTCGGCATAACCACCCCCGGGTGTGAGGGCACAGACCCGTTCGCCTAGACGACGCAGAGTCACGCCTTCGCCTAGTGCGTCAATGACACCACTGACCTCAAGTCCCATGTGCGGGGAGGCGCCTGGGGGCGGCGGATACTTCCCTGACCGTTGGAGAATGTCGGGGCGATTGACCCCAGCATAGGCCACGCGAATGCGTACCTCTCCGGGTCCTGGCACGGGCATAGCGGTATCGATAATCGACAGACAGTCCGGCCCGCCACCCTGGCCATGGTCAACACAGCGCATCGTGGCGTCAGCCATGCCGGGCCTCTGTGACGGGCGCCCAAGAGTCTTTCAGCGTCACTGCCCGGTTAAAGACGGGCGCCCCTTCGCGTGAGTCCACGCGGTCGGCCACAAAGTAGCCATGGCGCTCAAACTGAAAATGGTCTTCCGGCTTTGCCTGGCTAAGGCTCGGCTCCATGGGAATCCGCAGCACGGTTAACGAGTGGGGATTTAAGTCGTCTTTGAAATCGCGCTCTAATTCGGGAGGGTCTCCCGCACGTCGACCACCAGGCAGCGGCGCGGCAAAGAGCCGGTCATAGAGACGCACCTCGGTCCAGTAGGCCTTCTCGGCGCTCACCCAGTGAATGACGCCTTTCACCTTGTAGCTGTCGGCCCCTGGGGTGCCGCTCTTGGAGTCTTCAAAGATCCGCACCCGCACCTCACAGACCTCTCCTGTGGCGTCGGTTACGTGGCTCACATACTCGGCCACAAACCCATACTTCAGGCGTACACGGCCCCCAGGCGCGAGTCGAAAGAACCCTTTGGTTGGCTCGGCCATAAAGTCTTCCCGCTCTATCCAGAGCTCGCGGGTAAACGGCAGGGTGCGTCTGCCGAGCTCTGGTCGTTGGGGATGGTTTGGTGCCTCGCAGTCGATTGCGACGCCGTCCTCGAGGTTTTCGACGACGAGCTTCAGCGGGTCTAGTACAGCGACTCTGCGCGGTGCCACCTCATTGAGGTGATCACGCATGCACTGCTCAAGTACCGAGTAGTCGATCCAGCCATCGGATTTTGAGACGCCCCCTTGTTCCACGAACCGACGAAAACCCTCGGGCGTATAACCCCGTCTGCGGGCGGCCACCAGCGTGGGCATGCGGGGGTCGTCCCAGCCTGCCACGGCACCCGTTTCCACGAGTTCCACAAGTTTGCGTTTACTGAGCACCACATAGGTGAGGTTTAACCGAGCAAACTCATACTGGTGCGGAAGTCGGTCGATAGCGAAGTGCCCCGCCTGCGAGACCTTCTCGACGAGCCAGTCGTAAAGCGGACGATGGTCCTCGAACTCCAGCGTGCAGATCGAATGGCTAATACCCTCAATCGCATCCGACAACGGGTGGGCATAGTCGTAGAGCGGGTAGATACACCAGGCATCGCCCGTGCGGTGGTGATGGGCATGCCGAATCCGGTAAAGCACCGGGTCGCGCAGGTTCATATTGGGCGAAGCCATATCGATCTTTGCCCTCAGCACATGGCTACCGTCGGCATATTCACCGGCACGCATGCGCGCAAAGAGGTCGAGATTTTCTTCCATGGATCGTTGCCGAAAGGGCGAATTCTCCCCAGGCTGCGTCAGGGTGCCGCGCCGGGCGCGAATCTCTTCGGCCGACTGCGAATCGACATAGGCATCGCCCGCCTTAATGAGACTGACCGCAAATCCATAGAGCTGCTCAAAATAGTCGCTCGCAAAATAATGATGGCCCCCCCAATCAAACCCTAACCAGCGCACCGCCTCCTCAATAGCATCCACATACTCCTGGTCTTCCTTGGTGGGATTGGTGTCATCAAGCCTTAGATGACAGCGGCCGTTATAGCGCGCAGCCAGCCCGAAGTTCAGACAGATCGACTTGGCATGACCAAAATG
>JBEDFV010000014.1:0-3636 GCA_041175005.1 Pseudomonadota bacterium | reverse complement strand
TTACTGACCATGGTGACGCCCGCGTAGACCACGATGCCCCAGACGACCCAGGCAAGCTCTGATACGCCGAGGTCGATAATTTTGGTCTCACGCAGATCAGTGATCAGCCAGACAAAACCCGCGACGAGGGCCGCGCCGGCAGGACTGGGCAGTCCCTGAAAGAACCGCTTGTCTACGACCTCGATATTGGTATTAAAACGCGCAAGCCGCAGGGCAGCCCCTGCCACATAGATAAAGGCGGCAAACCAGCCGAGCTTTCCCATGTCCTTGAGCACCCAGACATACACAATAAGCGCAGGGGCCACCCCAAAGGAGACCATATCGGAGAGGCTGTCGTAGTTGGCCCCAAAGTCGGAGGCGGTATTGGTGAGCCGCGCCACCCGGCCATCGAGGCTATCAAGCACCATGGCAACAAAGATTGCCACAGCCGCCTCGGTAAACTGGCTGCTCATCGCCATCACCATGGCGTAGAAACCACTAAAAAGGCAGGCTGTGGTGAGCAGGTTGGGCAGCAGATAGATGGTCTGCCGCCGCCGGTGGTGTCGATCACGCATAGGCCGAGGCGCGAGCGCTAACCCGCTGCACCCTCAGGCTGACCCATGTTCGGGGTCGTATTCGTATCCGCCTCGACGGCTTCGATCTGAATCGCAGGGTCGGGCCAGTGGGCGATGGCGGTGGAATGGGCCATCACCACATCATCGACCGAGACCAAGGCCCGACTGCCCATTGGCAGATAGACATCGACCCGTGACCCAAACCGGATAAATCCGTACCGTGCGCCCCGCTGCACCCGATCGCCCTCTTCGACATAACAGAGAATGCGCCGGGCGATAAGGCCCGCAATCTGGACGCAGGTAAGGCTGCGGCCGGCGTCATCCACAATAACCAGGGCATTGCGCTCATTGTCGACAGAGGCCTTGTCTAGGGCCGCATTGAAAAACTTACCCGGGGAATACACCACGTTGAACACACGCCCCGCGATTGGGGCGCGGTTGGAGTGGACATTAAAGACGTTCATGAAGACGCTGATCTTGAGCGACTTCACGCGGCTGATAGGATCTTCGGCTGGCCCCACATAGACCACCCGGCCGTCTGCAGGGCTGGCAATGGCCTCGAGGTCTGGCGGGGGCAGCCGGGAGGGGTCGCGGAAAAACTGGACGACAAAGACCGCGATAAGCCAGAGGGGAATGGCCCAGGGACCAGCACCGAGCCCGGTTGCGATAACCGCCGCACTCACGGCAAGGGCTACGAAGAACCAGCCCTCCCGCGCAATGAAAGGATGGGGATAGCGGCTGATATCTGGAGATCCGGTCATTGCCTCATACCCTCAAACGGCCCCTCTGCGTCTCTGGCTCAGGCATTAGTTACGCGACTGATCCACGAGCTTGTTGGCTTTAATCCACGGCATCATGGCCCGCAACTTCTCGCCGACCTGCTCGATCGGGTGCTCGGCCATGAGGCGTCGCCGCGACAGCAGCGTAGGCGCACCGGCACGATTCTCGAGAATAAATTCTTTGGCGTACTCGCCAGTCTGAATACGGGTCAGGATCTCTTTCATGACAGCCTTGGTCTGCGGTGTCACCACCTTCGGGCCAGAAACGTATTCCCCAAACTCGGCATTGTTGGAAATTGAGTAGTTCATGTTGGCAATGCCGCCTTCGTAGATGAGGTCGACAATCAGCTTGAGTTCGTGCAGGCACTCGAAGTAGGCCATTTCAGGGGAATAGCCCGCTTCTACCAGGGTCTCAAAACCGGCCTTGATGAGCTCTACCGTTCCACCGCAGAGTACCACCTGCTCACCGAAGAGATCGGTCTCGGTCTCTTCCCTAAAGTTGGTCTGAATAATGCCTGCCTTGCCGCCACCGATGGCACTGGCGTAGGCCAGGGCCACGTTACGGGCGTTGCCCGTGGTGTCTTGATGGACGGCGATAAGACAGGGTACCCCGCCACCCTGCACATAGGTGCCACGCACGGTGTGGCCCGGCGCCTTCGGGGCGATCATGATGACATCGAGATCGGCCCGCGGTGTCACCTGACCGTAATGCACATTGAAGCCATGGGCGAAGGCCAGGGCCGCATTCTGCTTGATCACCGGTGCGATGTCGGCGTTATAGACAGCCGCAATGTTCTCATCGGGCATAAGCAGCATGACCACATCGGCGCCTTCGACCGCCTGGCGAATCTCGGCTGCCTTCAGGCCGGCCTTCTCCACCTTGGCCCAGGACGGGCCGCCCTTGCGGACACCCACCACGACATTCATCCCGCTGTCGTTGAGGTTCTGGGCATGGGCATGGCCCTGGGAGCCATAGCCAATGATCGCGATTTTTTTGCCCTTGAGCAGGGAGAGGTCACAGTCCTTGTCGTAGAAGACGTTCATGGTGGTACAGCCCTTTCTAAAAAATAATGGTTTAGACGCGCAAGACCCGCTCGCCACGGGCAATACCCGAGGAGCCGGTGCGGACGGTTTCAATAATCGACTCGGGCTCTAGCGCCTCGATAAATCCATCGAGCTTGCCGCTGTCGCCAGTCAGTTCGATGGTGTAGGTCTTGTCGGTGACATCGATGATGCGACCACGAAAGATATCGGCCATGCGCTTCATCTCCTCGCGTTCTTTCCCAACGGCCCGCACCTTAATGAGCATGAGCTCACGCTCAATATGCGGCTGCTCCGAGAGGTCGATGAGCTTGACCACCTCCACGAGCCGATTCAGATGCTTGGTGATCTGCTCGATCACGTCATCAGACCCGCGCGTGACAATCGTCATTCGTGAGAGTGAGGGGTCTTCGGTGGGGGCCACCGTGAGGGTCTCAATGTTGTAGCCACGGGCTGAGAAGAGCCCCACGACCCGCGAGAGGGCGCCTGGCTCATTTTCCAGAAGAATCGAAATAATGTGTTTCATGAGGGATGGCCCGCCTTTAGAGGTCTTCTGAACCAAGAAGCATGTCGGTAAGCCCCTTACCGGCCTGCACCATAGGCCAGACGTTTTCGCTCTGGTCGGTGATGAAGTCCATGAAGACCAGGCGGTCTCTGAGTGCGAAGGCTTCCTTGAGTGCGGGCTCGACATCGGCCGGCCTCTCGATCTTCATACCCACATGGCCGTAGGACTCGGCAAGCTTCACAAAGTCGGGCAACGACTCCATATAGCTCTCGGAGTACCGGCTGCCGTATTCAATTTCCTGCCACTGTCGCACCATGCCCAGATAGCGGTTATTGAGGTTGACGATCTTGATCGGCAGACGGTACTGCTGGCAGGTGGAGAGTTCTTGAATACACATTTGTATCGAGGCCTCTCCGGTAATGCAGACCGTCTCGGCCTCTGGATGCACAAACTTCACGCCCATGGCATAGGGCAGGCCCACCCCCATGGTGCCCAGACCACCGGAATTGATCCACCGGCGGGGCTTATCAAACTTGTAGTACTGGGCGGCCCACATCTGGTGCTGGCCCACATCTGAGGTAATAAAGGCATCGCCCTTGGTAATGCGCCAGACGGCCTCGATCACCGCCTGGGGCTTAATGAATTCCTCGCTCTTCTTGTAGGCCAGGCAGTTGACGCCACGCCATTCCTCGATCTGCTTCCACCAGGCCGCAAGCGGCTTCTCCGCAGGCTTCTGGCCCGCGGCCATGGCCTCTTT
>JBEDFV010000013.1:0-6324 GCA_041175005.1 Pseudomonadota bacterium | reverse complement strand
GGCGCTGGGTGACCCGCGCAAGGGCCTCACACAAAGAGAGCTTCTCTTCATCTGCCCACTTCAAGACAAGCGGCAGGAGCAATTCAAGCCCAATCACGCCGGGCTCGGCCTCACCAAAGGGAAGTTGTTTGGCGTCATCATCCACAGGAGAGTGGTCTGAACAGATGGCATCGATCGTGCCATCCAACAACGCAGACCGGATAGCCGAGCGATCGCGCTGGCTACGAAACGGCGGGTCGACCCGAAGGTTGGAATCGTAATCGCCAATGTCGAGATCAATGAGGTGCAGGTGGTGTACCGAGACATCCGCGGTCACAGGCAGTCCCTCGGCCTTGGCCTTTCGCAAAAGATCAACACCCGCTGCCGAGGACAACCGGCATAGATGCAGGCGCACACCGGTGATGCGTACCAATTCGAATAAGGTGAGCAGGCGAATCGTCTCATTGGCCACCGGCACAGCCGGCAGCCCCAACCGGCCCGCGAGCGGCCCGCCGTGGGCCACGCCTGCCGCACCTAGCCAGGGGTCACGGGCATATAGCCAGACGGGAAAGTCAAAGGTGCTGGCGTATTGCATGGCCCGAAAAAGTACCTGGGTGTCTACGAGCGGCCGCAAGGACTGGGAAAAGCCAATACAGCCCGCTTCGGTAAGTTCTGCCATCTCAGTGAGTTGCTCTCCAGCAAGGCCCACCGTGAGCGCGCCCAGGGGATGCACATGCGCCTGGGCAAGGCCCCGGGCACGGTGCTTGAGCATCTCAACGAGTCCGGGCTCATCCAGAGCTGGGTCGGTGTCTGGGGGACAGACGAGTCGTGTGACACCGCCCGCCACGGCCGCCTGCATCTCAGACTCGAGGGTGGCACGGTATTCAAACCCTGGTTCACGCAGCCGCGCGCAGAGGTCTACGAGCCCTGGCGCAACGTACTGCCCAGACAGGGCGATGGTCTGGTCTGCAGTGAAGCCATCAGGCCGCTCGCCCTGAGGCAGCATGGCAACCACGCTGCCTTCGGCCAGAAAGAGATCTCGGGGGGCATCCAGTCCCGAGGCCGGGTCAATCACACGGCCTCCTGTGAGGGCGACCCGTGGGGGCGTGGGATCAATAAACCGTTGCGTTGAGACCGTCATAACGAGATTTCCTGGCTGAAAGAATCAGGGCGGGCCATAGAAGTTAGGCCCCAAGGGAATAAGAAAGGGGTGTAACGCATAGGCAATAGGTAAGAGGTCGTTGGCGATGCACCCGTGGTGGTAGATGCGGACTCAGGCACCCGACTGGTTCAGAAGGTCCATCACGGCCATACGGACAGCAATGCCAAAGGTCACCTGCGACAGGATGACCGATTGGCCCCCATCGGCCACCGCCGAATCGATTTCCACACCGCGGTTCATGGGGCCGGGGTGCATCACAATAGCCTTCGGATGCGCATGCCGCAGCTTGTCTTCGGTAAGCCCGTAGTGTTTGAAATACTCCTGAGGGCTCGGCAAGAGGGCGCCCCGCATGCGTTCGTTTTGGAGTCGCAGCATCATGATGACATCGACATCCTTGAGGCCCTTGACGAGGTCGGTGTAGGTCTGCACGCCCATCTCGGCAAGCCCCGAGGGCAGGAGCGTTTTAGGCGCAATTACGCGGATCTCTGGCACACCCAGGGTAGTAAGGGCATGAATGCCAGAACGGGCCACCCGGGAATGGAGCACATCGCCCACAATCGCCACCCGGATCTGGGTGAAGTCGCCCTTAAAGTGACGGATGGTGAACATATCCAGCAGGGCCTGCGTCGGGTGGGCATGCCGCCCATCGCCCGCATTCATGATGTGAATCTGCGGGGCCACCTGATTAATATGCCGCGCAATCAGGTACGGCGCCCCGCTCTGGCTATGCCGTACAACGAACATATCGGCCTGCATCGCAGCCAGATTGTCAATCGTGTCGAGAAGCGACTCGCCTTTGGCAGTGCTTGAGGCATTGACATTGAGGTTTACGATGTCGGCTGAGAGCCGCTTGGCAGCGATCTCGAAGGTGGTACGGGTACGGGTCGAGTTCTCAAAGAAAATATTGAAGATGCTCTTACCAGCCAACAAGGGCTGACTCTTAACCTCAAAGCCGCCATGGCCATCGGCCACAAGAAAATCTCTGGCCCGGTCAAGGATCTGCATAACTATCGCACGGGGCAGGCCCTCGGTGGATAGGAGATGGTGGAGCTGGCCCTTCTGGTTAAGCTGAATCGATCGCGGCATGAAGAAACCCTTGCAAAAGAATCGCGGCCGCCTGGGCATCGGTCTGCTGGCCCGGGTCTGGCACCAAGGCCGAAGTGTAGCGCTCATCGGCAAGCGTCACCGGCAAGCAAAACCGGCCGGAAAGCTGGCGTGCAAATCGCTGGCATGCGGGCGCAAACGGGTGGGGAGCACCATCGGGATAGACCGGAAGCCCCACCAAGAGACGGTCGGGCTGCCACTCAGAGATGATGCCTGCAATGGCGGCAAACCGAGGGGCGGTTGGTACCGAGGCAACAACGGTAAGGGGACGGGCGCCCCCCGTCAGACTGTTGCCAATCGCTACGCCAATGCGGACTCTGCCAAAATCGAAAGCAAGCCAGGTAACGGGGCTTGCCGTGGACATCTCAGGCGTGGCCAACCGCCCCGGAGAGATTGAGGGGGTCAACGCCCAAAAGGCGAAAGGCTGCGCTTACGCGGTCTTCTGGGGGAATATCAAAGAGCAACGCGGTCTGGATCAGAGGCACAGTGAGCCAGGCATTGGAGGCAAGTTCTGCATCGAGCTGGCCCGCCCCCCAGCCAGAATAGCCAAGGGTTACCAAGAATCGTTCTGGTCCTCGCCCCTGCGAGGCCGCCTCAAGAATGTCGCGTGACGAGGTGAGTCCGATACCGTCGGAGACCCGAAGGGTGGAACTCCAATGGCCTACGGGCTCATGCAAGACAAAACCACGATCGGTCTGCACCGGGCCGCCAACATAGACAGGCTGGCCGGACAAGGCCGAAGTCTGTGCATGCAGATCAATACGAGAAAAGAGGCTCCCAAGGTTCATGTCAGCGGGGCGATTGACCACCAGCCCCATAGCACCACGCGCCGTATGCTCTGCCATATAGACCACCGTTCCACCAAAATGGGGATCTACGAGCGAGGGCATCGCCACAAGGAGTTGTCCCGCTACACTCGGAAAGTCGCGGTTGTCCCGTTCTGCGGGTTCGTCATCATCGCGTGCGTGCGTACCACCAGAAGGCATGTTGTCTATCCATAGCTGACCCATGAGAAGAATTCTACCCTCTGTTCCCCCGAAAGGACTGTCGTGATCTCCCCTGCCCTAAGGCCCCAGATCGTCTGGCTTCGCCGCGACCTTCGACTGACAGACCATGCTGCCTTCGCAGAGGCCTTGCGGCTTCCCAACCCGATTGCTGCCGTCTTTGTCTTTGACGAGGAGATCCTTACCCCTCTGAAGGCTGGGGCCCCTACGGGTGCCTCGGGCCTCTGCTTTGATCGTCGCCTGGCCTTTATTCGGGCAAGTCTGCAGATCCTGCATGAGACCCTGCAGTCTCAAGGGTCTGGGCTGATCACCCGGGTAGGTATTGCCCGCGAAGAAATCCCGGCCCTGGCGGCCGAACTGGGGGCCGAGCGCCTGGTCTATGCGGGCGACGACGAACCCGATGCCCTGGCGCGCGACACCGAGGTAGAAGCGCGGTTGCGGGCACTGGGTATCGCCACGGTGCGCGTAAAAGACCAGTCAATATTCGAGAGACAGGAGGTACTCACCGGGGCGGGACGGCCATTTTCTGTCTTCACACCCTACAAGAATGCCTGGCTCAAGCGGCTCACCCCGGCCGACTATGCAGAACGTGCCTGTTCGGCCCTGCAGGGGGAAAGGCTCTACCGGGGACCCGAAGTGGGGCAGGCCATAGCCTCTCTTGCGTCCATGGGATTTGACCCCGCCGCACAAGAGGCGCTGCGGCTTGGGGCAGGTCCCGAGGCGGCCAACACGCTCCTTGAGGAATTTATCCCGCGCATAGGGCGCTATAAGGAAGCACGGGATTTTCCTGCAGTCAAGGGGCCCTCCTACCTTTCGGTACACCTGCGGTTTGGCACCATCAGCATTCGTGCCCTTGTCCGTGCAGCGCTTCAGGCCTCAGAAGATGCACCAGGGGTAGCACTCGGGGCCCAGTCTTGGTTGTCGGAACTCATCTGGCGGGACTTCTACATGCAGATCCTGGCGAATTTCCCAAAGGTGGTGCGGCGCAGCTTTCGTCCGGAATACGACCGGGTGGCCTGGCGCATTGGCCCGGTCGGCGAAGCTTTTCTGGGCGGTCGGCCCTGGCAACAGACAGAGACAGGCCCGAGCGCGTCAGACGACTTCGCAGATCCAGCCGCCTTCAGCAGAGACTTCACCGCCTGGTGCGAGGGACGCACAGGCTACCCACTGGTAGATGCGGCCATGCGACAGCTGAATCAGACGGGCTATATGCACAACCGGCTGAGGATGGTCGTGGCCAGCTTTCTTACCAAAGACTTAGAAATTCATTGGGTGGAAGGAGAACGGTACTTTGCCCGCCAGCTCAATGACTTTGACCTTTCGGCCAACAATGGGGGATGGCAATGGGCGGCCTCGACGGGCTGTGACGCACAGCCCTACTTCAGGATCTTTAACCCTATAAGCCAGAGCGAAAAGTTTGACCCTAAGGGCGAGTTTATTGCCCGTTACGTGCCCGAGCTATCGTCGCTGCCGGCGCGGTATCGACATGCTCCCTGGATGGCGCCACCACTCGTGCTGCAGGAGGCCGGAATCCGTATCGGTGAAACCTACCCTGCGCCCATCGTGGACCACGACGCGGCCCGAAAACGTACCCTTGCCCGGTTTTCCGTCGTAAAGGCGGCAGTGTCGCCTTAGGCGCGGCGGCCCAGTTCGCTCTAGATCTCCACCATCTCGAAGTCGGACTTCTGTGCGCCACATTCAGGGCAGGTAAAGGTGATGGGGACATCTTCCCAGGCGGTTCCGGGCGCAATGCCTTCTTCAGGAAGGCCTGCCGCCTCGTCGTAGATCCATCCGCAGATCAAGCACATGTAAGTCTTCATCAGTCTGGGGCCCTAAAATGCTGTCAAAACCAAGATTCTAAACTTTCAGGGAGACCCACCACCATGACCCAGCCATCTATTGCGGCCAGCGAGGCCCTCTTCGCCCAGGCACAGAAGACCATTCCCGGGGGAGTGAACTCGCCAGTGCGTGCCTTTCGATCGGTGGGTGGCACGCCCCGCTTCTTTACCAAGGCACAGGGACCGTACCTCTGGGATGCCGACGGCAATCGCTATGTGGACACCATCTGCTCCTGGGGGCCCGCTATCGTGGGCCATGCCCATCCTGAAGTGATCGACGCGGTACAGCAGGCTGCGGAGGGTGGGCTCTCGTTTGGGGCCCCCACACGAGGCGAGGTGGAACTCGCCGAATGGGTCCGCGACCATCTGCCCTCCATGGAGATGATGCGGCTCACCTCAAGCGGCACGGAAGCCACGATGTCGGCCATTCGCGTAGCGCGGGGGTATACGGGTCGCAACAAGATTGTGAAGTTCGAAGGCTGTTATCACGGCCACGTGGATAGCCTTCTGGTCAAGGCGGGGTCTGGGCTTCTGACCTTTGGAAACCCCACGTCGGCGGGCGTTCCAGAATCGTTTGCCGCAGAAACGCTGGTGCTCGATTACAACGACATTGCGGGGGTGAAGGCCTGCTTTGCCGCCCACGGCAAGGACATTGCTGCCGTCATCGTCGAGCCAATCGCGGGCAATATGAATCTGGTGCGACCTGTTCCCGGCTTTCTTGAGACCTTGCGGGCAGAATGTACACAGGCCGGCGCTGTGCTGATCTTTGATGAGGTGATGACCGGATTTCGGGTGGGTGCCCAAGGCGTGCAGGGTCTCACAGGCATCAGACCGGACATGACCACGCTGGGTAAAGTCATCGGCGGGGGCATGCCACTAGGCGCCTTTGGCGGAAGGAAAGAAATTATGCAGATGGTGGCGCCTTTAGGGCCTGTCTATCAGGCGGGCACCCTCTCGGGTAACCCGGTGGCTGTTGCGGCAGGCCTAGCGACCCTTAAGATCGTGTCGCAGCCCAGGTTTTTTGAGACCCTCACCCAGATCACGGCAGACTGCATGCAGGGCCTCGTGCGCGCAGCGCGGGCGGCCGACATTGACAACTTCTCTGCCGACAGCGTAGGGGGCATGTTTGGCATCTACTTCAGCGCTCACCTGCCCAAGACCCTAGATGACGTGACCGCGAGCGACCGTGAGATGTTTAACCGGTTCTTTCACGCCATGCTTGATCGGGGCGTCTATC
>JBEDFV010000012.1:0-4120 GCA_041175005.1 Pseudomonadota bacterium | reverse complement strand
TTGGTATTGCGCTAGGAGGCGTTTTGCGAGACCTGGCCACCTGGTTCACAGGTGACGCGCACGCCTATGTATTTGTTTATAGTCTGGAAGTGGTATTGTTACTGGCAACGCTGTGGGTTATGGCGCCACTGCTCAGAATTCCCTCCACGCGGCCCTCCCCTCTGGGGATGGCCGATCATTCATAGAAGTTGCTCAAGGAGTTGTCATGGACATAAAAGATATTCTGGTTGTCCTGTATGTCGTGATCTGCGTGTTTTTACTGGCCAACTGGTACAACCGTCCACGTGACAAGCGATAGGAGGCCGACACCATGACCACGCTCTTTGTACTTTTTATTCTTGGGGTTCTGGCCCTGCCGTTTATTCACGCCCAGTATCTTCAACAGGCCAAGGGCTACAGCAAGCGCGAGGCCTATAAAAACTTTGATTTAATGGGCTTTGGCTACATTCTCGTGGCCGCGCCTGCTATTGCCCAGTGGGTGGCTCGGCCCTGGTAACCAGCAGAGAAATCGCTGTTATCAGGTACGGAACGCTCACCCTTAAGGGCGAAGACTGGCGCCCCAGGGAAGTTAGGGGGCGCCTGATCTATTCTGGGCTACTCCGCCTGAACCCGCGCCTTCACCGATCTTCGGAAGGCAGTAAAGAAAGACCAGAGCACCAGTGCCAACGAGAGTGCTAGCAGGGTAGCGCTGATCGGCCGATCGACAAAGGTAGACATCTGCCCGCGAGAGATGAGCAAGGCGCGCCGAAGGTTCTCTTCCATCAGCGGCCCAAGCACAAATCCAAGCAGTAGCGGCGCGGCCTCAAAGCGCATGACCATCATGCCGTAGCCCATGAGACCAATAACAGCCACCATGAGAATGTCGAAGGTGTTGCTGTTCACGCTGTAGACCCCCAGGCCAATAAATACCAAGATCGCCGGGTACAGCATGCGGTAGGGGATCTTTAGAATGGCCACCCAGATACCAATCAGCGGAATGTTCAGAATCAGCAGCATGATGTTGCCGATCCCAAAGCTCACAATCAGCCCCCAGAAGAGTTCAGGCTGCTCCGTCATCAGACGCGGCCCTGGCTGTATGCCATGCATGATGAGAGCGCCCAACATGAGTGCCATGACGGCATCACCCGGAATACCGAGCGAAAGCGTCGGAACAAAGGCAGTCTGCGCAGCCGCATTATTTGCCGACTCAGGCGCTGTAAGGCCCTCAATGGCCCCCTTACCAAATCGGCTCGGGTCTTTGGCAACACGCTTTTCCAGCGCATAGGACATAAAAGAGGCAATAGACGCGCCCGTACCTGGCAGCGCCCCAAAAAAGCCACCGACCCCTGTACCGCGGAGCATCGGCACCATGGAATCCTTCACTTCTTGCCGACGCGGGAGCATGGACCGCATCGATATCTTCTCGGCCACCACCCCCTCACGCGCACGCAGCACACTCGCGATGATTTCCGAGACGCCAAAAACCCCCATGGCAAGGGCTACCAGATTGACCCCGTCCATGAGCTGCAAAATGCCAAAGTCGAACCGGGCCTGCCCTGAATTGACATCAACCCCGATGGTGCCAATGAGAAGGCCAAGCACGACCATCGCGAGCCCCTTCACAGGAGACCCTGAGGCAAGCGTCGAGGCGGCAATGAGCCCCAAGACCATCATCGAAAAATACTCTGCGGCCCCAAACTTCAGACCGAGTTCAGCAATAGAGGGCGCGAACAGGACGAGCACCAGAATGCCAAGCATCGACCCCACAAAAGAGGCAATGGTCGTCATAAAGAGGGCAACGCCTGCCCGCCCCTGCTTGGCCATGGGGTAACCATCCAGGCAGGCCACCACCGAGGAGGGTGTGCCCGGCAGATTCAACAGAATTGACGCAGTCGACCCACCGTACTGGGCGCCGTAATAGACCCCTGCGAGCATGACAATCGCTGCGGTGGGCTCGATGTAATAGGTAATGGGCAACAGCAGCGAGATGGCCGCCAACGCGCCAATGCCCGGCAGTACGCCAATAAGGGTTCCGAGAAAGACACCCACAAAGCAGTAGAGCAGGGTCTGGGGGACGAGTGCCGCTTGCAGGCCAAGTAAGAGTCCGTCAAGGGTTTCCATAGATGCTTTCAGTAAAGAGCAAGGGGGCAGACACAGAGCCCGTTGCGGTGTTCGTTAGGCATTCCATGGCCAGACGGGAATCACCATGGAGAGACCGAGAATAAAGACCCCGTACGTAATGACAGCGATGCCGATCGAGAGCGCGAGTCGGGAACGCCAGGGCATGGGACTTGCCATAGAGGCAATGGCCGCCGCAAGCGCAGCGGTAATCACCAGGCCCAGTGTCTTGAGGAGCAGCGAGAAGGCCACGAGGCTGCCCAAAACGCAGACCAATGGCCTCCAGTCCACCTGAATTTTTTCACCGGACCGAAAGAGTGCGGGAAGAAAAATGAAGAACCCAAGGACGGCCAGAATGAGGCCCAGGACCACCGGAAAAAACCCCGGGCCCATACGATTCAGGGTTCCAAACTCGTAACGCTGGGCATAGTAGGCCACGAAAAGCCCTAGTGCCATCAGGCCCAGACCCCCGACGATGTCCTGGAAGTCTTTGTTTTTCATAAAGGACGCTCTCCTAGGGTATTCCTTACATTGCCGTAAATTAAGCCTTGTAGAGGATTGGCAAAAGTATACTTCTTGGCTCTAAAACCCTATTGGAGTAAACCCATGAAGAATTTTTCTAGCCTCAGCAGGTTGGCGCTTGCTGGCGTAGCACTGGCGGTATCTTCTGCCAGCTTTGCCTTCCCCGATCGGGAAATCAAGATGGTTGTTCCCTTTAGTGCTGGTGGCCCCACCGATGTGGTGGCACGCACCATGGCAGAAGCCATGCGCAAATCGTTGAATGTACCCGTGGTCGTTGAGAACATGCCCAGTGCGGGTGGCATTCTGGCCCCGGGTTCTGTTGCCAAGGCCAAGCCCGATGGCTACACCATCCTCATTCACCACATTGGTATGAGCACTGCACCTGCCCTCTACCGCAAGCTGCAGTACAACCCGCTCACAGACTTTGAGCACATTGGCCTGATCAACGAAGTACCCATGACCTTCATAGCGCGCAAAGACTTCCCTGCCAACGATATGAAGTCGTTTATCACCATGGTGAAGTCTGACCCCAAAAAGTGGAATATGGCCAACGCTGGCCTGGGCGCTGCCTCCCAGCTCTGCGGCATGTTGTTCCAGTCGGCAATTGGTACGGAACTCACCTCGATTCCCTATAAAGGTACGGCCCCCGCCATGACCGACCTGATGGGCGGTCAGGTGGACTTCATGTGCGACCAAACAACCAACACCACGCCCCGCATTAAAGACGGCAGTGTGAAGGGCTACGCAGTAACCACCAAGGCACGCCTGAAGACCGACGGCCTCTCGCAATTGCCCACCGTAGCAGAGTCGGGTCTGCCCAACTTTGAGGTCTCGGTATGGCACGGTTTCTATGCCCCTAAGGGAACACCCAAGGCGGCAACCGACAAGCTCACGGCCGCACTTCAGGCTGCATTAAAGGATCCTGAGGTGATCAAGCGTTTTGATTCTCTCGGTACCGAACCTGTCAGTGCTGACAAGGCTACCTCGGCGTATCACGCGAAGTTTCTGAAGCAGCAGATCGACCTCTGGGGCCCGATCATTCAGAAGGCTGGTACGTTTGCTGACTGATTTTTTTGTTGAGTAATTTAAGGGCAGGTGGGAGACCACCTGCCCTTTTTTGTTGTGCATTTGACCCTCAGAACCCCTTCAAATTACAATAGACGGCTGTCTTAGAACTTCTAGACAGTTGTTTCTTCTCACGAAGAAGCTGGGGGTCGGTAGCTCAGTCGGTAGAGCAGCGGACTTTTAATCCGTTGGTCGCGAGTTCGAGTCTCGCCCGACCCACCAAATAACCTAATGAATCCAATATGTTAAGAAACTGAGGCGTTAGAAAAAGTATAACAGCGCAGACTTTTATACTTTTCCTCGTTTTCGTCAGAACGAAACCAGTGTTATTCCTAGGCACCCCCAAACGGCCTAGATGCTTGATCATCCACGGGATTCCCCTACCTTTGCAGCTCATTGTTAGAGAGGGGCGGCCACTGAGCGCGGAAGGCCGCGG
>JBEDFV010000011.1:0-4048 GCA_041175005.1 Pseudomonadota bacterium | reverse complement strand
AAAATAAATGTAGCGGCGCATGGTGTCGACGGCCCCGAGTCGATTCACCCCAGGCTCCATCCCACAGAGCCAGAGGATGCGGGTCAGGATCCAGTCCCGCTTGGGATGGGCCTCAGCCAGTTCCGGGTTCCAGATCTCCCCGGTGGGTCTTCGCCCGACAAAGACGGTATGCAAGGCAGCACCCTGGCCAATTTTGGCGCGAATGTAGTGTCGCCCTATCGGCGTGCGAAAACTCCCTTGGTCTTGGCCTGTGCCGTTGCGAGAGCTTGAAATATCCATGCTTAGCCGCGGGGCGAGCTGCGCAACCTGGGCCTCGTCCCAGCGGTCCAGCCCATGGGCGTTGGCAAGGTCGTAGAGGTGGAGCCTCTGCGCCTGAATGGATACACGTATGTGGGATGGGCCGTGTGGCACCGGATGCCTCCCTCTGTCACCTTGTCAGCACTGTATTGGGTCGTCTGTCTGCCATTGCGCGGCTGATAAATCAGCCGGATGCGATGCACCCTATTTTGCCTGCTTCACCACGTCGCGCAAGAGCCTCTGTTTTTCACGTTGCCATTCTTTGGCCTTCTCGGTTGCACGTTTGTCGTGCTGTTTTTTGCCCTTTGCGAGACCAATCTCAGCCTTGATTCTGCCCTTGGCAAAATGCAGATTCAGCGGCACGAGTGCGTAGCCCGCCCGCTCTACCTTGCCGATGAGTTTGGCAATTTCCGCCGCATGCAGAAGCAGCTTTCGGCTACGAACGGGGTCGGGCTGAATATGGGTCGAGGCGGTGGGCAGCGGTGAAATGTGGGCGCCGATTAAAAAAATCTCCGCACGGCGGATGACGACATAGGCCTCTTTCAGCTGCGCGCGGCCGGCACGAATTGCCTTGGCCTCCCAGCCTTCGAGCACAATGCCCGCCTCAAGCCTCTCCTCGATGAAGTAATCGTGGAAGGCCTTCTTGTTATCGATGATCGACATAAAATAACGAAATGTCCCGCGTGATTAAGTCTGTTTTGGTGCCGTACTCGGCGCGCCGCATGTACGAGTTGGTGGGTGATGTCGCCGCCTATCCTCGCTTTTTACCATGGTGCGGTGGTGCAGCCGTGCAGCCCCAGCCCGATGGAAGCCTTCTTGCCCGTGTCGATATCGCCTTCAAGGGCTTGCGGCAGTCGTTTTCAACGCGTAACCGGCATGAGGTCGATCGGCGCATTGATATGCAACTCCACGAGGGGCCTTTTCAAAACCTAGAGGGCCACTGGCAGTTTCATCCCCTGTCAGACCAGGCCTGCAAGGTGGAGTTCGAGCTCGATTACCACTTTTCCAACAAGCTGCTGGAAAAGCTCGTGGGGCCGGTGTTTGACCACATTGCCAAGACCTTTGTCGATGCCTTTGTTGTACGGGCAGAAGAACTCTCCAAGGCCCTCGAGAGTCAATCCGAGCGCACCGCATCGCAGCCGTTTCCCGACGGATGATACAGGTCGAGGTGGTGGGGTTTGACGCGGAGGGTAAGGTTCACAGAATGCTGGTCTCCGTGCCTGAGGGGGCCACTGTGGCAGACCTGCTTCCCGGCCTTGAACCGACCATGCAGGCGATCTGGCAGCGTGCCGCTGGTTTCTCGGTATGGGGGCGTCTGGTGAGGCCAGGCACCCCCGTGCGGGCGGGAGACCGGGTGGCACTGCTCTCGGCATTAAAGGCCGATCCCAAAGAGGCACGACGACGGCGGGTTGAAGGGGCGCGCCGCGCAAATGCCGAAGAAGGGCGGTTCGACCGGTGGACTCGAAGCCGGTAAAATGCGTAGATGCGCGACCTGATAAAAGCACTCACCTTCGACGACGTTCTGCTCGTCCCCGCCTACTCCGAAGTTCTGCCCAAAGATACGAGCCTCGCCTCCCAATTTACGCGCAGGCTTCGCCTTAATTTGCCTATTGTCTCTGCCGCTATGGATACGGTGACAGAGGCACGTCTCGCAATCGCACTTGCCGAAGAGGGCGGCATCGGCATTATTCACAAGAACATGACCCCGGCCCAGCAGGCGGCGGAGGTGGCCAAGGTCAAGCGTTTCGAAGCGGGTGTTGTGAAGGACCCGATCACCATTGCACCGACCATGACCGTTCGGCAGGTCTTAAGCCTCACCGCAGAGCGCCGCATTTCTGGGCTGCCTGTGGTCGAGCATGGCGTTGTGGTGGGTATCGTCACCAATCGAGACCTGCGGTTTGAAACCCGCCTGGACGAACCCGTGCGGAGCATCATGACCCCGCGTGACCGGCTGGTCACCGTCTCGGAAGGCGCCTCGGTCGAAGAGGCCAAGCGGCTCATGCATGCCCATCGTATTGAGCGGGTGCTGGTGGTGAATGAGGCCTTTGAATTACGGGGTCTCATCACCGTGAAAGATATTCTGAAGGGTATTGAGCACCCGCAGGCTGCCCGTGATGACCAGGGCAAACTCTGTGTGGGCGCGGCAGTGGGCGTAGGGGAGGGCACCGAAGATCGCGTCGCCCGACTGGTGGAGGCTGGTGTCGATGTCATCGTCGTCGATACCGCCCATGGACACTCCCAGGGTGTGCTGTCTCGTGTGGCCTGGGTGAAGCGTCAGTTCCCGCAGGTTGAGGTCGTGGGCGGCAATATTGCAACGGGTGATGCCGCCCGTGCACTTGCCGACCAAGGGGCCGATGCCGTGAAGGTGGGTATTGGGCCAGGCTCGATTTGTACCACCCGTATTGTGGCCGGCGTGGGGGTTCCCCAGATTACCGCAATCGATAGTGTGGCGCGCGCGCTCGAGGGCTCTGGGGTGCCCGTGATTGCCGATGGTGGTATTCGCTTCTCAGGCGATATTGCCAAGGCGCTGGCGGCCGGGGCAAGCACCGTGATGATGGGGGGCATGTTGGCCGGCACCGAAGAGGCGCCTGGCGAGGTGGTGCTCTTCCAGGGCCGGTCGTATAAGGCCTATCGCGGCATGGGCTCGCTCGGTGCCATGCAGGCGGGCTCTGCAGACCGGTACTTTCAAGAAGGCGACAGCCCGAGCGCCGAGAAGCTGGTTCCTGAAGGCATTGAGGGGCGTGTTCCCTATAAGGGAAGCGTGCGGGCCATTTTGTACCAGCTCGCAGGCGGCGTACGGGCGAGCATGGGCTACTGCGGCTGTGCGAGTATCGATGCTCTGCATGCGAAGGCCCAATTTGTAGAAATTACCAACGCTGGCATCCGTGAGTCGCACGTGCACGATGTGCAGATTACGAAGGAAGCGCCCAACTATCGCGCAGACTAGTCTGCGCGCGCCCAATGCCCGTCATGTAAGGCACCGCCCTCTTCAAACGTTTCGTACAGTGAATCACGACAAGATCCTTATTCTTGACTTTGGCTCCCAGGTGACGCAGCTCATTGCGCGGCGGGTGCGTGAAGCCCATGTCTATTGCGAGGTGCATCCCTGCGATGTGTCGAACGACTGGATTGATGACTTCGCCGCCGATGGCTGTCTCAAGGGCATCATCCTCTCGGGCAGTCATGCCAGTGTCTATGAGGAATCGACCGATACAGCGCCCGATCAGGTGTTTCGGCTGGGTCTGCCCGTCTTGGGCATCTGCTACGGCATGCAGACGATGGCCCAGCAGCTCGGGGGAATGGTGGAGAGCGGCCAGACGCGGGAGTTTGGCTATGCCGAGGTACGTGCCCGTGGTCATACTGCGCTGCTTAAAGATATTGCCGACTTCACCACCGCCGAGGGCCACGGCATGCTCAAGGTCTGGATGAGCCATGGCGATAAGGTCACCGAGCTGCCCTCCGGCTTCAAGCTCATGGCCTCTACCGAGAGCTGTCCGATTGCGGGTATGGCTGATGAGTCTCGCCATTTTTATGGGGTGCAGTTTCACCCCGAGGTTACGCATACCGTCCAGGGCCGGGCGATTCTCGAGCGTTTTGTCTTGGGTATTTGCGGGGCGCGGGCTGACTGGGTCATGAAAGACCATGTGGCCGAGGCTGTGGCGCGTATTCGGGCCCAGGTGGGCAAAGAAGAGGTCATTCTGGGGCTCTCTGGCGGTGTCGATTCCTCGGTGGCAGCCGCCCTGATTCATCG
>JBEDFV010000010.1:0-3975 GCA_041175005.1 Pseudomonadota bacterium | reverse complement strand
GGGGGACCTCAAAGCCATTCGGAAATTTGCTTTTGGCAAGGAGGGCCTTGGCCTGGTTCAGGTCGGTGTCATAGGGAAATGCCTGCGGCCAGACGGTGGTCGTCGCCTTTGCGGATTTGCCTCCCCACATGGGGACCCCCCTGCCAAAGGCTGCCTGGTCAAAGATCTGCTTATAAGGAATGGCGTACGCCACAGCCTTTCTTACGTTGGCATCTTTGAAAGGATCGAAGTTGTAGTTCATGCAGGCCACATAGAGGCAGTTATCGATAGGCGAGCCGACGACCTTCACCTTGCTGTTGCTGGCAAGCTCCTGCGCGTCTTTGTTCGGAATCTGGAAGGAGAGTTGGATATCGCCTCGCTCCACAAGCGCCCGGCGTGTGGACTGCGATGGAACCTCGCGAATGATGACTCTGCGGAGCGCGGGCTTCGGGCCGCCCACCCAGTCCTCATTTCGCACGTAGACGAGCTGTTGGCCCGCATCCCAACGTTCCACTTTAAAGGCCCCGCTGCCCTGCGGGTTGGTATGCAGAAACTCGGTCGCCCAGGGATCCGCTGCGGTTGCCTTGGCCTTGGCCGCCTTTGCGTTGATGATCACTGCCACGGGCACCGTGAGGTTTGGCAACGAGAGCTTAGATGCCTGCTTTAGGGTGATTTGGAATGTTCTGGCGTCAATCGCTGCGAACTGACTGGGGTCGACGAATCCACCGGCTCCCATCTGGACCTTTGGGAAGCCCCCTAAGGCAAGTGCACGATCAAAAGACCACTTCACATCCTCCGCGGTTACGGGGGATCCGTCCCAGAACTTTGCGTTTGCCTTGAGCTTAAAGGTAAGCGTTTTGCGATCTGGGCTAATCGTCCAACTCTCGGCAAGTTCCGGAATAACTTTGTCGTAGTCGTAGGCCAGTGAGCCATCCTTTAGCGTTCGTGTGCCAAAGCTCACCAGTCGGTCGTAGACGTTGACCGCCACCTGGTAGCTTGGCCGGTTGGTCCCGGAGCGGTGGATATCGAGGCTATTGATCGTGTTTCCGATCACTACGACCGCGGTATCGCCAGACTGGGCAAAGGCATTCGATTTAAGAAACGGAAGCATGGCAGCGCCGAGGGCGGCGCCGGTCGTTGTTTTCAGAAGGTCGCGGCGATTCATGGTGAGAGGGTCCTTTCGTTGGTCCGCTTTCAGTGGGTAGTCCAGCCCCCTCTCCCCGATCACCTATTCCTGGTTGCAGCTTTCCCGAGGATGTCGTTGAATGCCGAGGGAGGGGAGGTGGCATGAATACCTTTCGGTATACAAGATGGTATGCATTAAACATGCCAGTGCGCACCGCCGACCACCTGTGGGGCTTTCGGGGCGATAAGGCCTAGATTCGGCCCGAGCCACTCGCCTTGTTAGCGGGCGAATCGCACCGCTACAGCCCCCTATGCCATATAACGGTGCGCTGTCAGAAGGCGGCGACGCCCCCATTTGAGCGGGGGTCAAAGCCCCCCTCGAGCACGCCGTGGGCATGTCGCACGATGGCGCCTGCGTGTCCCACAGACTCATCCCACGGGCCAATGCGTTCTACCAAATGTCCCATCTCACTGAGTCTGGTGAATACCTCTGATGAGAACCGCGCTTCGAGTTTGAGACTCTCGCTTCGGTTGCCCCAGGTGCGCCCGAGGAGCCAGCGTGGTAGTTCGATTGCCTGCTGTGGGCTCAAGCCGAAGTGCTGCATGCGGGTAAATAGCGTGGCCTGGGTCTGTGGCTGCCCATCTCCCCCCATGCTTCCGTAGACCATGGTGCCCCCGTTGGGGAGTTCCGCAAGCCCGGCATTCAGGGTATGGAACGGTCGCTTGCCAGGGACGAGGCAATTGACGTGGGCGGGGTCTAGGCTGAAACTGCACCCGCGATTCTGCCAATTCACCCCGGTGGTGGGCAGAACCATGCCCGAACCAAACTCGTGGTAGATGCTCTGAATAAACGAGATGGCGATGCCGCTTTGGTCTATGACCCCCATCCATATGGTTCCGCCTGGCTCCGTGTTGTTTCCCCAGGGTGCGGCGTGCTCTAGATTGATCTCCGAGGCGAGCTTCCTACTAGAAGCCTCTGTGAGAAAGCTCTCCGGAGTCTGAGACATGTAGGCGGGGTCTGTTAGGTGGGCGTCGCGCAGTCGAAAGGCGAGTTTGGTGGCCTCGACTTGCAGGTGAATAAAGCGGGCGCCGCATGGGTCGTCTAATGCCTCTGGGTGGTCTTCTAAGACACGGTCCATTATTGCGAGTATCAGTAGCGATACGAGTCCTTGTGAGGGTGGGCGCATATTTCGGAGGGCAGCAGAGGCCACCTGCACCTCGAGCGGATTAACGAGCCTTGCGCTGAAGTTCTTGAAATCCGCGAGCCGTAGTGGACTGCCAAGTTTCCCTAAGTCTGCAGCATTGTCGCGGGCGATTTGGCCGCGGTAGAAGTCATCGAGCCCACGTCGTGCAAGCTGCTTAAAGGTCTGAGCCAGCCTCGGTTGCTTAAAGAGGCTTCCGGCCGCAGGCGGCTGATCATTCACCAGAAAGGTCTCGGCGAATCCCGGTACTTCGCGAAGTTCTTCGCACTTTGCGATGGTATTCTTTGCCTGACTCTCCGTAACGGGTACCCCATGTTCGGCAAGCCAGATGGCGTCTTCGAGGAGGCGATGTACCGGTAGGCGTCCACCGAGTTGTTTTGATATTTCTAGGGCCTTGATCCAGCCGCCGATGGTACCCGCGACTGTGAGCGCAGCATTGGCACCACGAAACGGAATCGCCGTCGCGATTCCCCTTCTCTGGTTGTATTCGGCAATCGAGGCCATCGCAGCGCTCGGGCCACTGGCGTCTATTCCACCAGGCTGACCATTCGGCCCTCGCATCACCCAGAAGGCATCTCCCCCAATGGCGTTCATATGGGGATAGACAACGGCAATGGTTGCGGCGGCGCTTACGGTGGCTTCTAAGGCATTGCCCCCTTCTCGCAGTATGTTGATAGCCGACTCTGCAGCGAGGCTGTGGGGTGCGACCGCCATACCGCGGCGGCCAAAGAAGGCGTTGGTCATCGTCTTATGCCTTGCGAATGTAATGTCCGTGCGGAAGAGGGGGGTTTCCTACCCCTCGGTTATGATCTGACCCTTCTACTTTAAATCACCCGATAGCTTGAGATGATCTACGATCCCGCCCGCGCCTTTATGCCGTACCCGGAAGTACCTGTATCACAGGCCGCCACCGGGGCCTTGTCTGGCCTTACCTTTGGGGTTAAGGATTTGTTTGATGTGGCAGGCTACCCCACAAGTGGTGGCCAGCCGTTTGTACTGGCCATGTCGGGTATTAAATCTACATCGGCCGCAACGGTGCAGACCCTACTGGATGCTGGTGCTCGGTTTGCGGGGAAGACCATCACCGATGAGCTTGCCTTCTCGCTCAATGGTCAGAATGCGCATTTCGGTTCGCCCATTAATGGCGCAGCGCCTGATCGCATTACCGGGGGGTCTTCGTCGGGCTCAGCGGCTGCAGTCTCGCACGGGCTGGTGGACTTTGCCCTCGGTACAGATACGGGCGGATCGGTGCGTGCTCCTGCAAGCCACTGCGGGCTTATTGGGCTGCGACCGAGCCACGGGCGTGTGAGTCTTCAAGGCGCGCTCGATCTGGCCCCAAGCCTAGATACCTGTGGCTGGTTTGCCCGTGATATCACCACCTTTCATCGGGTCGCCCAGATACTGCTCGGCGAGGATACGCGTGCATTTCTTTCACCCGTGAGGCTTCTTGTGCCCCGCGAGGTCTGGGCACTGGTTGCGCCTGAGGTGCAGGAGGCCTTCGCGCCCGGTCTGGAGCGCGTGCACGCGCAATTTGGTGTCGGGCAGGCCGTGGATATTCTGGGGGGGTTCAAGTTTGAAGACCTCTACTGGGCCTTTCGTTACATTCAGGGCCATGAGGCCTGGAAGGTTGATGGGCCGCTGATTGAGCGTTACAAGATGCCGCTTGGGC
>JBEDFV010000009.1:0-6815 GCA_041175005.1 Pseudomonadota bacterium | reverse complement strand
AGCCCTGGGCTCAGCCGCCTCTTCGCATTGCCACGGCACTTGCAGCCAGACTCCCCAACGCCCCCGGGGCGGCTGCACTCATTGACCGTGCAGAGCCTGCGCCGCCGGGCTTTGTCAATGTCTGGCTGCGGGCCGACGCCCAGGCAGCCATTCTGCCGGCCATTCTGCAAAACCCTGGCGCGTTTGGTCGACGCCCCATTGACCCCAGACAGACCGTTCTCCTGGAATTTGTTTCTGCCAACCCCACCGGACCGCTGCATGTTGGGCATGGCCGACAGGCCGCCCTAGGAGATTGTCTGGCTGCCCTGCTAGAGAGTCGGGGATACGCGGTCACCCGCGAGTTCTACTACAACGATGCCGGCGCCCAGATCGAAAACCTGGCACGGTCTGTTCAGGCGCGAATCACGGGCCTGACGCCAGACAGCCCAGACTTTCCTCCCGATGGCTATCGGGGTGACTACATTGTCGATATCGCCCAGGCCTATGGCATGCGGCAGGCCGTGACCCCGGCCGATGGCCCGGCCCTCGTCGGCACCGGTGACCCCAATGACCTTGAGGCCATTCGCCAGTTTGCCGTTGCCTATCTGCGCTGCGAACAAGACCAAGACCTCAAGGCGTTTGGGGTGCGGTTTGACCACTTTAGCCTCGAGTCGGCCCTCTATCGCGACGGACATGTGGCGCGCGTAGTAGATCGCCTGCGCGCGTCAGGCCATGCCTATGCGCAGGACGGCGCCCTCTGGCTGCGTTCCACCGACTTTGGTGACGACAAAGACCGCGTGATGCAGAAGCAGGACGGAGGCTTTACCTACTTCGTGCCCGATGTTGCGTATCACGAGCAGAAGTTTCTGCGTGGATTTCGTCGGGCAATCAACATCCAGGGCTCGGACCACCATGGCACCATCGCCCGCGTGCGCGCTGGCCTAAGCGCCTTGGGCGTGGGCATCCCCAAGGGCTTTCCCGACTATGTGCTGCACAAGATGGTGACTGTGGTGCGCGGCGGCCAGGAGGTAAAGATTTCCAAGCGGGCGGGCAGTTACGTCACCCTGCGCGATCTCATCCAGTGGTCCGGCGATGGCGATATGCAAAAGGGTAGGGACGCCGTCCGGTTCTTCCTGGTATCGCGTAAAGCCGATACAGAATTTGTTTTTGATATTGATCTCGCGCTCGCCCGCAGTGATGAGAACCCCGTCTACTATGTGCAGTATGCCCACGCGCGTGCCTGCAGTCTTTTAGAGCAGGCGCAGGCGTCGGTTGCTCAATGGGTGGGGCGATTTGCACCGGACGCATCTGCTGAGCCTTCCGCCTTGCCCATGCTGGGTGTTCTTGTGCAGACACAAGAAAGGGCGCTCTGTATGCGGCTTTCACAGTTCCCAGAGGTGCTCGAGCAGGCGGCCACAGAACTTGCTCCCCACCTTGTGGCGTTTTATCTGCGCGATCTGGCTGCCGACCTGCACAGTTTCTACAACGCCCATCGGGTCTTGGTAGAAGACCCCGCCTTACGCGATGCACGCCTGTGTCTGGTGGCGGCGACAGCCGCCATGCTGCGCGAGGGTCTGGGCCTTCTGGGCGTCTCGGCGCCTGAACGTATGTAGCCGTGGCCGCAGAGGAGAACCGGTCTCGGTATGATCTGGCTATGGTGAGTATGGCGACTACGGCAACGACAGGTGCTTCGGCAGATTCGGCGGCTTCGCGCCTTGCGCACCGCAGTCGTTGGGGCAACACCATGGCGCCCTCCGGCCTTGCCATGTTGCCTTTTTTCCTTGGGCTCACGGTAGGCCTGGTGGTTGCTGCGGCAGTTGCCCTCTATGTCACCCGTGCACCGGTACCCTTTGTGGATCGCGGAATTCAGCGGCCATCGTCCCCTGCAGGGGCGGCCGGCCCCGGCCCCACTGGCAGTTCGACGGGGGTCGTCTCCGAGCCCGTCGCGGGGGCAGGCAGCGCCGCCACAAGAGACACCCGAGAGGAAGAAAAATCCGAGGGGCGGGTGAAGCCCTCCGCCCCTGCTTCCCCGAGTGCGCCCCGCGCTGGGCCCAGTGCCCCCCCTGTCTCCGGCGGGTCGGGGGCTGCGCCTGCGACAACGGGCACCGGGCCTTCCGGTCAATCACCGTCTGCAGCCTCTGTGAACCAATTCTTTTTGCAGGTCGCGGCCTTCAAGTCGTCAGAGGAGGCCGATCAGATGCGTGCACGGCTCGCCTTTATGGGCTATGAGGCCCAGATTTCAGAAACCAAAAAAGACAGCCTTGTCTTTTATCGTGTCCGACTCGGACCCTATCGCAGCTTTGAAGAACTGAACCGTGCCAAGACCAGCCTATCCGAGAATGGGCTCGAGTCGACGGTCGTACGGTCTTCCCAGTAGAGGAGAAAGAGTATCCCCATGTCTGCGCCTCTTGGCCATTTCCGCGAGCCCTCTGTCGGCCGTCGCGCCCTCCTGTCCCAGTCCCTCGGGCTGGTCCTTGCAACGGCAGTTGCGCCCCGTCTCTATGCCCAGTCCTTCGACGAGGGCATCGACTATCGCGTACTGCGTGAGCCCGTTCCTACGGGGTCACCCGGCAAGATCGAGGTGCTGGAGTTTTTCTGGTACGGCTGTCCGCATTGTCGTAGCTTTGAGAAGCCGCTCGCAGCCTGGAAGGCAAGCATTGCGCCCTATGTGGTCTTTCGCAAGGTGCATGTCTCATTCCGTGAAGAGAGCCATCAGCGGCTCTTCTACACCCTGGAAACGCTCGGTCAGGCGGACCGACTCTCTGGTCGGGTCTTCGATGCCATTCACGTTGCTAAGCAGCCAATGACGGGTCTTGCGAGTCTGAAAGACTGGGCCAAGCAGAACGGGGTCGATGCCCAGCAGTTCGAACAGGCCTGGATGTCTTTTTCTGTCCAGTCCCAGATGAAACGGGCCAACACCCTTATGCAGGCCCATCGCATTGACAGCGTGCCACAGCTCTCTATCAATGGGCGCTATGTCACCTCTCCGGCCATGGTTGGCGGCAGCCACACCCGGGCGCTTCAGGTGGTGGATTACCTGGTGAACCTCGAGCGGGTTGCCAAGGGCATCTAGTCTTCTCTCTCTTGGCCCCGCATCAGCGTGGCATAGGCTTCTTGTCGTGTGAGTCCCGTTGCCCGCGCGATCACCTTGGCCGCAGCGGTCTTTGGTAGCGCGTCGGCGAGCGCGTCAATCCAGGGCTGCCAAGCCTCGTGGATGATGTCGGTGCCTGCGCTATCGCCCTGATTTCCTGTCGTTGCGGATGCCCGAGGGCGGATGGCAAAGACAAGGACATACTCCCCCTTGTGTGCCTGGGGGTCTTCCTGGGTGGTTGCCCGACGCTTTGCGTAGAGAGAGGAAAGCGGCCCCCGCCAGAGCGTTTCAAACCGCTTGGTCATTTCCTTGGCAAGTAGGGCAGGTGTCGCTTCGCCAAGTACCTCGATGCAGTCTTCTAGGCTTGCTTCGAGCCGATGGGGCGACTCAAAGGCCAGACAGATTCCCCCCACTGCGCGCATCGACTCCAGCCGTTTCTTGCGTTCATGCGGTCGGGCGGGAAGAAAGCCCCAGAAGGACCAGGGCCTGTCGTCTTCTGGAAGAAAGCCGCAGATGCTAAAGGCCGCAGCCATCGCACTCGGCCCAGGAATCGGTACCACCGTGTAGCCGTGGGCCCAGGCAGCATCGACAAGCCGCTGCCCGGGGTCTGCGATGCCAGGCGTTCCGGCATCGGTGACCACCGCCACACGCTGGCCAAGACCGAGGGCTTTGAGCACCGCGTCGGTCTGCGCAGCCTCATTGTGTGCGTGCACGGAGAGAAGACGCTGGGCTTCTGGCTGGATCTGCGCGGCCTGGAGCAGATGCCGGTAGTGACGCGTGTCCTCGGCACAGACCAGATCGGCCTCTGCCAGTACCTGGCGCGCCCGGGCAGAGAGATCATCCAGATGGCCGATCGGCGTGGCCACGAGGTACAGCGCCGGTTTTAATTCAGGCATGAATCAGAGGAACCAGAAGGGTCAGAAAGGTCAGGGGGGTCAGGGGGATCAGACGCATCAGAGGCCAGCCTGGCAAAAAGCCCATCAACGGGGTCAGTGGGCGGAGGCACAGGCGCTGGCCTATCTGCAGTCTCAAGGCCTGGTTCTCTGCGCCCGCAATGTCCGATATCGCTGCGGGGAGCTTGATCTGATTATGACCCATGGTACGCAGCTTGTTTTTGTAGAAGTACGCTATCGCGCTCGCTCAGACTATGGCGGGGCTGCCGCCTCAGTGGGGCGCCTCAAACGACAGCGTCTCTGGCGTGCCGCGATGCTCTGGCTGCAGGCCCAGACGGGGCCTGTTCCGGCCTGTCGCTTTGATCTCGTGGTGTTGGGCCCAGGCGGCCTGCAATGGTTGCCTGCGGCGTTCCTGGCGGGGGGTCTTCTATAATCGGTCTTTCATAACGATAGGAGCCCATGCCATGAATACGCGACGCCTTCTGCTCTGTGCGGGAGTTTCCGGGGCCTGCGCTACCGCGCTGTCTGGCTGCTTTCCTGTTGTTGCCACGGGTATGGTGGTGGGGGCCTTCTCCTTGTCCGACCGCCGTACCACCGGCGCACAGGCCGAAGACCAGGCCATCGAACTCAAGGCCTTTGACCGACTACGCGATCGGTTCAAAGGCGAAAAATCTATCTCTGCGAGCGTCACGAGCTTTAATCGAATTGCCCTGTTAACGGGCAGCGTTCCCAATGCCACGGTGCGTGCAGAGGCTGCCGCGGTGATTAGTCGTATCGAGAACGTGCGTCTGGTGATCAATGAGCTGCAGATTGGATTTCCCCAGAGCACCACAGGATATGGCGCCGACACCTTCCTTACCTCGCGCGTGAAGCTTGCCTTGCTCGATGACAAGGCGGTGAACGCAAACTTTGTGAAGGTGGTCACCGAGTCTTCGGTGGTCTACCTCATGGGCCTCGTGACCGAGCGGGAAGCAACCCGTGCTGCCGAAATTACCTCGCGGGTGCCCGGTGTGCGCCGTGTCGTGAAGGCCTTTGAGCTTATTAGCGAGAGCCAGGCGCAGGCCCTGGAGTCGGCTGCGAAGGCGGGTCAGGCACTGCCAGAGACCAAGGGCCAGAGCCCGCAGCCCAGCAGCCCGCCTCCCGCAGCGCCCGCGCCCACTCCGAGACCCTCATCTGGGGTCGAGGTGATTCCGGTTCGGTAGCCATCGCATCTCGGTTGTTTGCCGTTCGTTGCATCGGCGGCGTTCGTTGCCGCATTTGTTGCCGCGTTCGCAGCGGCCTTCTCGTCAAGGGCTAGTCTTTTAGCAGTCGTAGGGCGTTGGTGACGACCGCGAGCGAACTCAGCGCCATGGCGGCGCCTGCGAGCGCCGGGGGCAAGAGGCCAAGAGCCGCCATGGGCAGCGCCAGCACATTAAAGCCAAAGGCAAAGACCAGGTTTTCAATAATGCGGCGTTTCACGCGCCTGGCGAAGGCGAGCATTTCGGGTACCGCGCGCAGCCTCTGGCTGTTGGTGAGTGTCACATCGGCGGTTTTCAGGGTCAGGCTGGCACCGGCAGATAAAGCGATAGCCAGATCGGCCTGTGCCATGGCAGCAATGTCGTTCATGCCATCGCCGACCATGCCCACGGTCTCGCCCTGCTGCTGCCATTGGCGTAGCCGGGCGGCCTTGTCTTCCGGATGTTGACTGGCCTGTGCCTCGTCTTGGTCTAACCCCAGGGCAAGGGCCACGGGCCGAACGGCTTCGGCACGGTCACCGCTTAAGAGACGCACCCCTAGGCCCTGCGCGCGCAGGGCCGCTATCGCCTCTGCGGCGTCTGCCTTTAAGGTGTCTGCCGCCCAGAGGCGGCCCGCCCAGTGCCCGTTTACGGCCACGTCGATCTCACTAGCCCCAGGCCATGGGCTGCCCTGCGGCTCTGGTGGGACGTGGTCGGGCCCTTTTGCGATAACGTTTGCGACCCAGGTCGATCGTCCAACCAACACCTCTGCCTGGGTGGTTAAGGCCCGCACGCCAAACCCCAAGGAGACCTCTGGCGCATTGGCCAAAGCGGGCGTAGGCCGCCCCGCAGCCTGTGACCAGAAGGCCCCCGCAATCGGGTGTGGGTTTCCCTCCTGCGCGGCCGTTGCCAGGGCGAGCCAGTCGGGAAAGTCCTCGGTCTGTATCGGTCGCGGTGCCATTGAGGCCGATGCGATGCCTACCAGCCGCGGGCGGCCCTCGGTGAGGGTGCCCGTCTTATCAAAGACCAGGTGTGTGAGCGCAGCCGCCTTCTGTAGGCTCGTGGCAGACCGAAAGAGCCAGCCGTGTTGCGCAGCGCGGGCAAGCCCAGTGGCAACCGCCATGGGCGTGGCGAGCCCGAGGGCGCAGGGGCAGGCAATCACCAGCAGCGCAATGGTCCGTTCGAGCGCCACCGCAAAGCCCGGGCCCCAGAGGCTCTGGCCTACGAGGTTGAGTGCGGCGGTGAGGGCCACAAGAGGAACAAAGACCGCAGCCACCCGGTCGGCCCAGGCGGCGATTGGGGCCCGGCTGGCCAGGGCCGACCGCATCTGCTCCCGCAGTCGTGCATGCCGCCAGTCCTGCGGGTTGCCTTCCACCTGAAGGATCACGGGCGCAAGCAGATTGATGGCACCGCCCACCACACGATCGCCCACGCCGCGTGGGGCAGGCAGAGACTCTCCTGTGAGCCCGGCCTCATCAAACTCGGTGGTGCCTTCAAGAATTCGTCCGTCGCAGGCAAGGCGGCTGCCCGGACCAATCCATACGCGGTCCCCGGCCCGAAGCTGCGAGGCCGGGATGGCAGACAGCCTCTCGGGCTGGATTGTCGCAAGCGTGCTCTGCGCGTCGTGGAGTCGAAGTG
>JBEDFV010000008.1:0-10162 GCA_041175005.1 Pseudomonadota bacterium | reverse complement strand
ACGCGGTTTCGCCGCTTCGATATTCTTCGCAGCCCCCACGTGAACAAGACCTCCCGTGACCAGTTTGAGTTGCGTACCCATCAGCGTCTGATGGACATCGTTGACCCCACCGACAAGACCGTGGACGCACTGATGAAGCTTGATCTGCCGGCCGGGGTCGATGTCGAGATCAAGCTGCAGTAAAAGGCTTTTGCACTATTGTCCATTTGTCGTATAGAATAGAAAGCTTTCGTCGATTCGCCGAATAGATTTGCCAGAGGTATCAAGGTTTATCGGTAGGCTCTCGACAAGAACCAATTTAATTAGCCCCGACCAATCGTAGTCGGGATCGGAGAAGAAAATGAGCCTTGGTCTCTTAGGCCGCAAGGTGGGTATGACCCGCATTTTCACAGACGACGGCGAAACGGTGCCGGTGACTGTGATCGATGTGTCAGACAACCGCGTGACCCAACTCAAGTCAAAGACCACCGACGGATACAGCGCCGTTCAGGTTGCCTTTGGCCATAAAAAGCCCAGCCGTGTGCCGAAGGCGCTTGCCGGCCACTTTGCCAAAGCTGGTGTTCAGGCCGCAAGCCTGCTCGGAGAATTTCCAGTCGCCGAAGATCAGGTCTCTGGTTTTCAGGCCGGCCAGGTCTTGTCTGTCGAAATTTTTGCGCCAGGCCAGAAGGTAGATGTCACGGGCACTACCCAGGGTAAGGGCTTTGCGGGCACCATCGCCCGGCACAACTTTGGCTCTCAGCGCGCCTCCCACGGTAACTCGCGCTCGCACAACGTGCCTGGCTCCATTGGTATGGCCCAAGACCCCGGCCGCGTGTTTCCAGGAAAGCGCATGCCTGGTCACGATGGCGATGTGAAGCGTACGGTACAAAACCTTGAGGTGGCGCGCGTCGATGTCGCGCGGCAGCTCTTGTTGATCAAGGGCGCCATTCCCGGTTCTAAGGGCGGTCATGTGGTAATCCGACCCGCGGTGCGTTTAGCGGCCACGGCCGCGAAGTAAGGAGCCCGGACAATCATGGAACTCACTCTAGTAAATGCCGCAGGACAGGCCTCAGGCACGGTGCAGGCTGCCGATGTGGTCTTTGGTCGCGACTACAACGAGCCCCTTATTCACCAGGTCGTCGTCGCCTATCAGGCCAATGCGCGTAGCGCCAATCGGGCCCAAAAAGATCGCAGCGAGGTGAACAAGTCCACCCGTAAGCCATGGAGACAAAAGGGCACAGGCCGCGCGCGCGTGGGCCGTGCCTCAAGCCCGTTATGGCGCGGAGGCGGCAAGATTTTCCCCAACTCGCCTGAAGAGAATTTCAGTCATAAGGTCAACAAGAAGATGTATCGCGCCGGCGTGCGGTCCATCTTGTCGCAGCTCGCCCGGGAGGGCCGCATCCTCGTGGTCGAAGACTTCTCCGTTGAGGCGCCTAAGACAAAGCTCGTTGCGGATAAGCTTAAGCAGATGGGCCTCGATTCGGTGCTGCTGGTTACCGAGCGCTTTGATGAGACGTTGTATCTTGCGGCCCGTAACCTTCAGAGTATCGCGGTCATTGAGCCAGAGGCCGCAGATCCGCTCTCGCTGATTTATTTTGACAAGGTCATGGTGACCCGCGGCGCCCTGGCACGATTCGAGGAGATGCTGTCATGAACCAAGAGCGCCTCTTAAAAGTCCTCCTCTCCCCGATCATCTCTGAGAAGAGCACGCAGATCGGCGAACAGAACAACCAGGTCGCCTTTCGGGTAATGCCCGATGCCACCAAGCCCGAGATCAAGGCTGCCGTCGAGCTTCTCTTTAAGGTCCAGGTGGCCTCCGTAAACCTGCTCAACGTCAAAGGCAAGGTGAAGCGCTACGGCCGCACCAGTGGCCGCCGTCGTGACACACGCAAGGCCTACGTCTGTCTTGCCGCGGGCCAAGAAATTAACTTTGGTGGGGAGGCTGCCTAAATGCCTATTATGAAAATGAAGCCTACGTCCGCCGGTCAGCGGGCCATGGTGAAGGTGGTCCATCCAGATCTCTACAAAGGGCGTCCCGAAGCGAGTCTCGTTGAGCCCCAGTCCAAAACCGCTGGCCGTAACAACCTCGGCCGCATTACCACGCGGCATCGCGGCGGTGGCCATAAGCAGCATTACCGCGTCGTCGACTTCCGCCGCAACAAAGATGGCATCGCGGCCAAGGTAGAGCGCATCGAGTATGACCCCAACCGCAGTGCCCATATTGCCTTGCTCTGCTATGCCGATGGTGAGCGCCGATACATCATCTCGCCTAAGGGCCTCGAAGTGGGCGTCATGCTCATGAGCGGTTCTGAGGCGCCGATTCGCTCCGGTAATGCGATGCCCATTCGCAATATTCCTGTGGGCTCCACCATCCATTGCATCGAGCTGCAGCCGGGTAAGGGTGCGCAGCTTGCCCGATCCGCAGGCGGCAGCGCACAGCTCCTGGCCCGTGAAGGCAGCTATGCACAGCTACGTCTGCGCTCTGGCGAAATTCGTCGTGTGCACATCGAGTGCCGCGCGACCCTCGGTGAGGTCGGAAACGGCGAGCACAATCTGCGTCAGTTCGGTAAGGCAGGCGCGATCCGCTGGCGTGGTATTCGTCCCACGGTGCGTGGTGTGGCCATGAACCCCATTGATCACCCGCACGGTGGTGGTGAGGGCAGAACCGGCGAAGCCCGCGAGCCCGTCAGCCCATGGGGTACGCCCACGAAGGGGTACAAGACCCGCCGCAATAAGCGGACAAACAGCATGATTGTGTCGAGCAGACACAAGCGGAAATAAAGGCCAAGAGGAACCCCTATGTCACGCTCTGCGAAAAAAGGCCCCTTTGTGGATGACCACCTCTATAAAAAGGTGGAGGTTGCCACTGCCTCAAAAGATAAGCGCCCCATTAAGACCTGGTCACGGCGCTCGACCATTCTTCCTGAGTTTGTGGGGCTCACCATTGCCGTCCACAACGGGCGTCAGCATATGCCTGTCTATGTCACGGACAACATGGTCGGCCACAAGCTCGGCGAGTTTGCCCTTACCAGAACCTTTAAAGGCCATGCGGCCGATAAGAAGCCGAAGAAGTAAGGCCTCTCGACTATCCAAGGATTACTATGGAAACCTCAGCAAAGCTTCGCGGTGTGCGGCTGTCAGCCCAGAAGGGCCGGCTCGTTGCCGATCTCATCCGCGGCCAGACCGTTGAGCAGGCGCTCAACACCCTCACCTTCACGCCAAAGAAGGCCGCCGACATCGTTAAAAAGGTCTTGGAATCAGCGATCGCCAATGCCGAACACAACGACGGCGCGGACATCGATGAGCTCAAGGTAAAGACAATTACCGTTGAGCGCGGAACAAAACTGCGTCGCTTTTCGGCACGCGCAAAGGGGCGGGGGGTGCGTATTGAGAAGCCCACCTGTCATATCAGCATTACTGTCGGAAACTAAACCGGAAAACCTCATCATGGGCCAAAAAATACATCCCACCGGATTTCGTCTTGCCGTCTCCCGTAACTGGTCCTCGCGTTGGTTTGCCAACCATCGCGATTTTGGCAAGATGCTCAATGAAGACATCCGTGTTCGTGACTTCCTAAAGAAGCGTCTGAAGGGCGCCGCCGTGGGCCGCGTCCTTATTGAGCGCCCTGCCAAGAACGCCAAGATCACCATCTTCAGTGCACGGCCTGGCGTTGTCATTGGCAAGAAGGGCGAGGATATCGAGGCCCTGAAGTCCAGTCTCTCTTCCATGATGGGCGTGCCGGTGCATGTCAATATCGAAGAAATTCGCAAGCCCGAAGTCGATGCACAGCTCATCGCTGAGAGCATTACCCAGCAGCTCGAGAAGCGCATTATGTTTCGCCGCGCGATGAAGCGGGCGATGCAAAACGCCATGCGTCTGGGTGCCCAGGGCATCAAGATCATGAGCGCCGGCCGTCTGAATGGCGCTGAGATTGCCCGTACAGAGTGGTATCGCGAGGGCCGCGTGCCCCTCCACACCCTGCGTGCCGATATCGACTATGGCTTTGCTGAGGCTGTCACGACCTACGGCATTATCGGTGTCAAGGTCTGGGTCTATAAGGGCGATACGCTCGGCCGTGGCGACGCGCCCGCGCAGCAGGCCCAAGAAGCTCTAGAGACCCGCGACGACAAGAAGCCCGCTACGCGCCGCCCGCCGGCCCGTAAGCCCCGACCCGAGGGCGAGGCAGCGAGCGATCGGCCTGTGGTCAAGCGTGTTCGTAAGGTGGCTGCTGCCCCTGGCGACACGGCAGAACCCTCTGCGTCTTAAGTCCACCGTATTGAGAGAAGGATTCGCACATGTTGCAACCCGCACGTCGTAAATACCGCAAAGAACAGAAGGGCCGCAATACCGGCCTCGCCACCCGCGGTGCCTCGGTCTCCTTTGGTGAGTATGGCCTGAAGGCAACCACGCGTGGACGGCTTACCTCACGCCAAATTGAGGCCGCACGTCGCGCCATGACCCGCCACATCAAGCGGGGTGGGCGCATCTGGATTCGTGTCTTTCCCGACAAGCCCATCTCGCGCAAACCCGCGGAAGTGCGTATGGGTAACGGCAAGGGCAACCCCGAGTACTACGTGGCCGAGATTCAGCCCGGCAAAGTGCTCTACGAAATGGACGGCGTTGAAGAGAGTCTGGCACGTGAGGCGTTTAGGCTGGCCGCAGCGAAGCTACCGCTTCTCACCTCCTTTGTCGTCCGTCAGGTCGGCAGATAACCTCATACGGTCGAGATCACACCATGAAAACCTCAGAGCTTCGCGCAAAGTCGGATGCCGACCTGCACAAAGAACTTAATGACCTGCTAAAGGCCCACTTTAATATGCGTATGCAGCACGGCACGCAGCAGCTGGCCAATACCTCCCAGCTCGGCGCTACCCGTAGGGACATCGCCCGCGTGCGTACGCTCATTCGCGAAAGGAAGTCCGTATGAACACCCAGGCTGCTTCGCTCACCCGGACCCTGGTTGGTCGGGTTGTTAGCGACAAGATGCAGAAGACCGTCACGGTGCTTGTTGAGCGTCGCGTACAGCACCCCATTTATGGCAAGGTTGTGGTGCGGTCCAAAAAATATCACGCCCACTCCGAAGACAGCAATGTGCGGCAGGGTGACACGGTGGAAATTAGCGAAACCCGCCCGATATCAAAGACCAAGTCTTGGGCTGTCACGCGGCTCATTGCCAAGTCGGTCGAGGCCTGAGCCCGAAACTGCTTTGCCATTCAAGGCGTATTGAGTCTTTCGGCTTTTTGTAATACACTGGAAGGCTTACGATTTTTTGCAGTAACTTGAAGTGATCTACCCGGGAGTGACTCGGCGGGCCTGCCTAATTAGGCAGAAGGCAAGGCCCCGAGGCGCCCCACTACGGGCCCAATACTGCATGTGCGGTGTCGCGACAATCGTCGTGGCAGAGCCAGGTAAGTTGGGTAAGCAGTAAACCTCGTTAGGAATGTTGAATCATGATTCAGACCGAATCGCGGCTTGACGTGGCCGATAACACCGGTGCGCGATCTGTTATGTGTATTAAGGTCCTCGGTGGATCTAAGCGCCGGTATGCCGGTATCGGAGACATTATTAAGGTCTCTATTAAAGACGCCGCCCCCCGTGGCCGGGTAAAAAAAGGCGAAATCTACAACGCCGTGGTGGTGCGTACCGCAAAGGGTGTCCGCCGCCCCGATGGCTCGCTGATTAAGTTTGATGCCAATGCCGCCGTTTTGCTCAACGCCAAGCTTGAGCCCATCGGCACCCGTATTTTTGGCCCCGTAACCCGCGAGCTGCGCAGTGAGCGATTCATGAAGATCGTGTCGCTTGCGCCTGAGGTGCTCTAAATAAGAAGGCTCACGCTATGAACAAACTTCGTAAAGGCGACCAGGTCATCGTGATCGCCGGTAAAGACAAAGGCAAAAAAGGTGTGGTGCTGCGTCGGGTAGACGATACGCATCTGGTGGTGGAGGGGGTCAACCTCGTGAAGAAGCACACCAAGCCCAATCCCATGAAAGGTCAGCAGGGCGGCATCGTCGATAAGGCCATGCCTATTGACCAGTCAAACCTGGCGATCCTCCATCCCACAAGCCAGAAGGCCGATCGTGTGGCGATTGTTGTGTCTGAAGACGGCAGCAAGCAGCGGGTCTACAAATCAGACCGTGCGCCGATCGCAACGCCTGCGGCCTCCGCATAAGCCAAGGAGTATTCATGTCCAGACTGCAAGAAATTTACCGTGACGCCATTGCGCCCGAGCTCATGACAAAGTTCGGCTATGGCAGTGTGATGCAGGTCCCCCGTCTCACCAAGATCACCCTCAATATGGGTGTGGGTGAGGCTGTCGGTGACAAAAAGGCGATTGAGGGCGCGGTCTCCGACCTGACCAAGATCGCAGGCCAGAAGCCCGTCGTCACAAAGGCCCGAAAGGCCATTGCCGGATTCAAAATTCGTGAGGGTTATCCCATTGGCGTGATGGTGACCCTGCGTGGTGTGCGGATGTATGAGTTTCTCGACCGGCTGGTCACCATTGCACTGCCCCGTGTACGCGACTTCCGGGGTATTTCCGGTAAGGCGTTTGACGGCCGAGGCAACTACAACATCGGCATCAAAGAGCAAATCATCTTCCCCGAAGTGGAATACGACAAGGTGGATGCTGTTCGCGGCCTCAACATCAGTCTCACCACGACCGCCAAAACCGACGACGAGGCCAAGGCGCTGCTCTCTGGCTTTCGCTTCCCGTTCAAGAACTAGTCTCAGGCAAAGGATCACCGCAATGGCAAAGCTCTCCATGATCAACCGCGAGAAGAAGCGCGCACTTACCGTAAAGAAGTTTGCGGCCAAACGTGCAGCCCTGCTGGCACTGATTCAGGACCAGTCCAAATCTGAGGAGGCCCGCTACGAAGCGCGCCTGGCACTACAGAAGTTACCCCGTAACGCGAGCCCGACCCGTATGCGTAGCCGCTGTGAAATTACCGGGCGTCCGCGCGGTACGTTCCGTATGTTTGGTCTGGCGCGGGCCAAGATCCGCGAAGCCGCCTTCCGTGGCGAGATTCCTGGGCTCACAAAGGCCAGTTGGTAAGTCCCCCTCTATTCATCAAGGGCTTCTTTTATGAGCATGAATGATCCCATCGCCGACATGTTTACTCGCATTCGCAATGCGCAGAAGGTTGAGAAACGTTCGGTCCACATGCCCTCCTCCAAACTCAAGGTGGCGATTGCCCATCTGCTAAAGGAAGAGGGTTACATCGACAGCTTTGAGATTCGGCAAGAAGGCCCCAAGACCGACCTCGAGATCGGCCTGAAGTACCACTCCGGCCGACCCGTCATCGAGCGCATCGAGCGTGTCTCCCGTCCCGGGCTGCGTATCTACCGCTCACGCGATGCACTGCCCACGGTCATGAATGGCCTCGGTGTGGCCATCGTCTCTACACCGCGCGGACTCATGACCGACCGCAAGGCCCGTGCTGTGGGCATGGGTGGCGAAGTCATTGGCATTGTTGCGTAATCCAGGAGCACTGACTCATGTCTCGTATTGCTAAATATCCGGTCAAGCTGCCTGCTGGTGTGGAGGCAAAGATTGATGCCCAGGCCATCGTTGTCAAAGGCCCGCTCGGCAGCCTGACCCATGCGACTTCACCCGATGTCACGATCGCCCAAGACGGCGGTGCGTTGACCTTTACCGTAACCAACGACTCCCGCCATGCCAAGGCTATGAGCGGCACGCTGCGGGCTGTGGTGGCCAACATGGTGCAGGGTGTCCACAAGGGCTTTGAGAAGAAGCTCAGCCTGGTTGGCGTGGGCTACAAGGCGGCCGCCCAGGGCAAGACGCTCAACCTTGCACTCGGTTTCTCGCACCCCGTGGATTACGCCCTTCCCGAGGGCATTAAGGCCGAGACCCCATCGCCGACAGAAATTCTTATTAAGGGCATCGACAAGCAGCGGGTGGGCCAGGTCGCCGCTGAGGTTCGTGCCTTCCGTCCTCCAGAGCCCTACAAAGGCAAAGGGGTGCGGTATGCCAATGAAGTCGTCATCATCAAAGAGACGAAGAAAAAGTAACCCTACCGGCCCGCTCTTCCAGGATCCCCAGGAACTCTCTCATGAACAAAACACAGTCACGACTTCGCCGAGCACGTCAGACACGCGCAAAGATCCATCAATTGCGCGTCGCCCGGCTGTCTGTCCATCGCACCAATCTGCATATCTACGCCACGATCTTCGATCCCTCCGGCGGCAAGGTATTGGTCTCGGCCTCAACGGTGGAGGCCGAAGTGCGCTCCGCGCTGGCCGGACAGAGCGGCAAAGGGGGCAACGCCCAGGCCGCCGCCCTTGTGGGCAAGCGGGTTGCCGAGAAGGCCAAGGCAGCAGGAATCACCTCCGTGGCGTTTGACCGCTCCGGGTTTCGCTATCACGGCCGCGTCAAGGCGCTTGCCGACGCAGCCCGTGAAGGCGGTCTGCAGTTCTAACGGACAAAAGGAATCGCAATGGCAAAGATGCAGGCAAGGGTCAACACCGAAGAGCGCGACGACGGACTGCGCGAGAAGATGATCGCGGTGAACCGCGTGAGTAAGACGGTAAAAGGGGGCCGCATTCTCGGCTTCGCCGCACTCACTGTGGTCGGTGATGGTGATGGCAGTATTGGCATGGGCAAGGGCAAATCCCGCGAGGTGCCCCTGGCCGTACAAAAAGCAATGGACGAGGCCCGAAGGAAGCTTCTGAAGGTGCCCCTGAAAGGCGGAACCTTTCATCACGCGGTCACCGGTAAGCATGGCGCATCCACGGTCCTTATTTCGCCTGCGCAAAAAGGTACCGGCATCATTGCCGGCGGTCCGATGCGGGCCATTTTCGAGGTCATGGGTGTGACCGATGTGGTGGCAAAGAGCATTGGCTCGACCAACCCCTACAACATGGTGCGCGCCACGATCAACGGTTTACAGAATATGCACACACCTTCACAGATCGCCAACAAGCGCGGCCTGTCGGTTGAGCAGATTCTGAGCTGAGCAAGGAAAATCAGATGACAAAACCAACCGTCACCGTTCGCCTGGTTCGCAGTGTTGCCGGTACACGCGCGGACCACCGTGCCACCGTGTTAGGCCTGGGTCTCAAGAAGATCCGCCAGACCCGCACCCTGGAAGACACGCCCGCCGTTCGCGGCATGATTAACAAGGTCTCCTACCTTGTGGAGGTAGTAGCACAATGAGCGATTCCCTACGACTCAACGCCCTGGCCCCTGCCGAGGGCGCGAAGCATGCAAAAAAACGGGTTGGCCGTGGCATTGGTTCTGGCCTGGGTAAGACCGCTGGCCGTGGCCACAAGGGCCAGAAGTCTCGCTCCGGCGGATTTCATAAGGTCGGCTTTGAGGGCGGCCAGATGCCGATGCATCGTCGTCTGCCAAAGCGTGGTTTTACCGCACCTTTTGGCAAATTCATCGAAGAGGTGCGCCTCTCAGACCTCGAGCGGCTGCCCGTCGAAGAGGTTGATCTGCTGGCCCTGAAGCAGGCTGGAGTGGTCTCTGAACTCGCGCGTCATGCCAAGGTGATTCTCTCGGGATCGCTCACGACGAAGAAGCAGATTCGTGGTCTGGGTGTTACTGCGGGTGCGAAGAAGGCGATCGAGGCTGCAGGCGGGCAGGTCTTTCCGCTGCCGGTCGTTGAAAAAGTACGCAAACTGCCTCCGAAGGCCAAGCGGGCCCCGGCCGCCTAAGGCCCGCGCCTCGCCGACGCTCCAACCCTCCTCGCGTGATGCTTCCTAAAGCCGACAAATTTGCCGACCTGCGCCGCCGCCTGATCTTTCTGGTGCTGGCGCTGATCGTCTATCGGCTTGGTGCCCATATTCCGGTACCTGGCATCGACCCGGACCAACTCGCCTCCCTCTTTAAGTCGCAAGAAGGCGGCATCCTGGGCATGTTCAACATGTTCTCGGGGGGCGCGTTGTCGCGCTTTACCGTCTTCGCCTTAGGGATCATGCCGTACATCTCGGCCTCGATCATCATGCAGCTCATGACCGTGGTCTCTCCGACGCTTGAGGCGTTGAAGAAAGAGGGAGAGGCCGGCCGTCGCAAGATCTCTCAATACACCCGGTACGCCACGGTGGTGCTCGCCTTCGTGCAGGCCATTGGCATCTCGGTGGCGCTGGAGTCGCAGCCTGGTCTCGTTATTGATCCTGGCATGATGTTTCGGTTTACCACGGTGGTCTCTCTGGTAACCGGAAC
>JBEDFV010000007.1:0-14540 GCA_041175005.1 Pseudomonadota bacterium | reverse complement strand
GGGTTGGCAACCGGTGCCTACGATGAACTGAGCAAGACCTTTGGTCATCAGATCATCGGTATCGAACACGATGAACAGCGGGCTGCATTGCAGCAGTCCAAAGGCCGCAATGTCCTGGTTGGAGATGCCACCGACACCGACTTCTGGAGCAAGCTAAGGCTGAGTACGGCCAAGGAACTCATTGTCTTGGCGATGCCGAGCCATAACAGCAACGTATTTGCGGCACAGCAGATTCGAAGTGTTGGAATCGATTGCCAGGTGGTCGCAATTGCCAAGTTTCATGAGGAGGTGGAGGAACTCGCTGCCTTAGATGTCCCGTCCTTCAACATGTATTCCGAGGCGGGTACGAGTCTTGCGCGGCATGCGATGGAAACCTTATTAACTCGGGGGCACGCGGGAAGTCTTTGAGGTACCTGTTTTTCGGCAGGCATCCGAGCAGTACTTCACCTCTGCCCAGTTTTTTGCCCAAGATTTTCGCCAGGTCATAGGCCGTGCACATGCCTGACAGACTTTGGTCGGTAGGAATTGCTTGTTACCCTTGAAATCGCGGCGCGTGGGTGAAGATGGCATGGTGAGCAGACTGAGGCAGACGCAGAAATTCCTAGTTTAGTCGGGCCATGGCCTTGAAAAGGACCGCCGCTCGGGCTCGCAGGCCAAAGCGCGGCGAGCGCCTGAGGGCCGGAGCCGCCAGGGCACGCCGAAACATGCCGTTTTGCATATACCGTTCATAGGTCTTGTCGGCGCGATGATCAAAGCGCGTATTTCTAAAGTCTTTCAAAACGATCAGCTTGGGATGCGTAGCCACGAGGGGGAAGTCTTCGAGAATTTTGTCAATAGGGCCGACTCTTTCTCGAAAGACCAGAATATGTGCAATGAGGGGTTCGAGGCGGGAGATATCGCCGTATACCGCCTCTTCTGCCTCATTCATTGAGAGCCGCCCGATACCTTCGCGGGCATAAAGGTCGTTATAGGAAAAGAGACGATGCCCGAGCCTTTCGCGCATGGCATCACGGTTTAGTACAAGCACCGCACCGGCCACCTTCGACCAGCGCGAGGAGTGACTTCTTGCAGAGGACAGGCTGCGGCTAAAGCTACAGACACGCAGTGCTTGGGAGGCGTGCTTTGAACTCGTGGGCAAGAGCTTTCCCGATTTGCGCGGCGAGGGCAGCAGGCCCGTCACCTCTTGAGGAAGGGTGCCTTGTGCGAGGAGTCGATTCGAACGCAGGATACGTTCTAGGTTTTGGAGACTCGTACCGTGAAAGAGTAGGGGGGTGAATGGAAAGAACATGCGAAATACCCCCTACCTATCTGACGCGCGCCGATGGGGGTTGGTGTGCGGTGTGGCCCGCCGCACTACCTGTTGCGGAAGGGGTTTCGGCCCCATCGGGCGGATGGTCATCGGCAAGCTGTACCCCCCGCAACTGAAGCTGCCGGTCAAAGAGCGATCGACCTGCCATGGCTCGGGAGACCTGCTGACTCACCACCACACTAACCATGGCAAGCACAGCCCATTCGTAGCTACCTGTGAGTTCAAAGACAATCACAATGGATGCCAGCGGCGCCCCAATCACCGCGGCAATACAGCAGGCGGCGCCGAGCATGGCAAAGCTCGATCCTGCAGGCATGGCCCCAGAAAGTAGGGAGTCAAAGGCTGCGCCCGTTAGTGCACCGATAAAAAGCGCAGGGGCAAAGACCCCGCCAAACATGCCAAAGCCCAGGCAAAGGCTCGTGGCAAGGATCTTCAGGGCGACAAGGCAGACGAGCAGTAGGAGACTTATCTTTCCAGCCAAGGCCAGATCGACAGATCCCAGGCCAGTGCCGAGCAGATGAGGAAAGAGAGGCGAGAGCAGAAAAAGAAAGGCGGCGGGAATGAGGGGGCGCCATACGAGGGGAATCTTGCTTGATCGAGCCCATCCTGGGGCGGCGGTGACGGCATGGATATAGACCACCGAGAGAACCCCTGTGATGATTCCTAATCCGATCGCGGTCACAAAGGTCTCTACCGTGATGGCTGGGGAGGACTGTACGGAAAACATGCGGTGGTCCCCGAGCATGTTCTGCGCCGCCCAGTGGGCACCAAACGCGGCGGCGATGACGGGCCCAGCGCCCAGAGCACCAAACCGTCGAATAATTGCCTCGTGGGCCATGATGGCTGCACCGATGGGCGCAGAGAAGACTGCTGCAATGGCGGCAGCCGCGCCGCTGCCAAGCACGACATCAAGGGGAATCGCCCGGGTGAAGGGCCGAAAACCCCGCGCCAAAAGAGCGCTGAGGCATCCCCCAAAGTGAATCAGGGGCCCAAAGACACCCACCGATGCACCGCCGGAGAGATTGATCGTGGCAAGGAGCGAGGACAGCATGCCCGCCTTGATGTTGGGGCTTTGATTCTTCTGGGCACCGAGGATGAGATCGGCTGGTCCGTGGGGGCGGCCGTTTTCAAGAAACCGCAGGATCTGCCCGGAAACCAGCGCGGCGATAAGAAGTGCCGCACCGACGGCAGGACTAAAAGACAGGTCGTCTAACCCTAGGACACTGGGGAGTGGTAAACGCCACAGGTCGTTGAAAAAACGTACGGTGGAGAAGAGCCCGAGTGCTGCAAGGCCAATTGCCATGCCAAGAAGCAGGGCCGAAAGGGTGGCGAGGAGGCGAACGCCAAGCCCCCACTGATCAGTATGGGCAAGTGGTGGGGTACCCGGCTGCATCGTGTCAGTTCCTTCTTGTGCGCGCCAACAACCCACTGACGCACCAGCGTGATGGGCAGAAAAAATAGGCCATTCGCGAAAATAACACAGTGGTGGCGGTGGAATAACGAACTTTTTTAAAGAATTTTTGTCCGGCGCTTGCGATTTTCCCTATTCCTCATGTAGCCTTTCCCCCGGACTTAAAAAAAATAGAAAACGCAGGGCAGAGCGCCCTGATTTATAAGCAGAAGGAGGTAGGGGTATGCCACGTTCCATTCGCTATGGCGACTACGTGCAGGCAATTACGGTGGATTCGGAGAGGATTAGCTACTCCAATCTCATGCCAACGCCGCAGCTTGACCCACAGGGCAGGGAAATTCCGATGAAGCCCGAGCGGCTGCGGATGACCAAGCTTGACGTCTACAACTTATTGCAGCCCTACCTTAGCGGCAAGTTTCTCGAACAGGCCAAGGCGGTGATTCCCTTGGCCGCCTATCTCGCGCTCTTTCAGTTGCTTGTTCTCGGGGCGAGTATCCAAGACGCGGGTACCTTAGGGCTTGGACTCTTGGCGGTGATGGTGGGGCTCATGATCTTCTTAGAAGGCCTGCGGCTGGGCCTTATGCCCTTTGGGGAAATCATTGGCAGCAAGCTCCCCTTAAAACTTCCACTGGTGGGGGTGCTCTTCATCGCCTTTCTGCTGGGTATTGGGGTCACCTTCGCCGAGCCCGCGATTGGCGCACTGCAGGTGGCGGGCCAGATCGTAGACCCAAAGAATGCACCGTACCTCTACACCCTACTCAATGACCGGGTCGATGCCACGGTGTTGGTTGTAGGGGTGGGTGTGGGTATCGCCGCCGTGATCGGCACCATGCGGTTTCTCTATAACTGGAGTCTCAAGCCGCTTATCTACCTCAGCTTTATTCCCACGGCCGCGTTGACCGCCTATTGTTTTTACGACCCAAATCTGCGGACCATGATTGGCCTGGCCTGGGACTGCGGCGCGGTAACAACTGGCCCAGTCACCGTGCCTCTGGTACTGGCCTTAGGCATTGGGGTGGCCACGGCTGGTGGCGGCGGAGAAAGCAAGCTCCAAGGCTTTGGCATCGTCACGCTGGCCTCGCTCTTTCCGATCATCGGGGTATGTGGCTTGGCGATTTATTTTCAGATGACGGTACCGGTAGAAACGATTCTTGCCGAAGCGGCTGCAAAACAGGCGGCTCTGGCAGCGGCGAGTTCTGGTGCGGCAGACTGGTGGACTGTATCCCCCTGGATGGAGGTCGTGGGCGGTATCCGGGCCATCGTGCCGCTTGTGATTTTTCTGATGGTGGTGCTCTTCTTGGTGTTGCGTGAGCGTCTGCCCAATGCCTTCATTATTGTGTACGGCATTTTTCTCTCGGTCTTGGGCATGTGCGTCTTCTCCGTGGGCCTAACCTATGGTCTCGCGAAGCTGGGAGATGGCGCCGGAGGGCTCGTACCTGGCCTCTTTACGGCGATTGACGGTCTGCCCAATGCCCCCTTGTATAGCGCGGGGGTGGGTATATTCATCGCCGCCTTGTTTGCCTGGGTCTTGGGGTTTGGCGCAACGCTGGCCGAGCCCGCACTCAATGCGCTTGGTGTAACCGTTCAGAACCTCACCAACGGTTCTTTTAAAAAGTCCATGCTCATGTATTCGGTGAGCTTCGGTGTGGCGATTGGCATCATGCTGGGCATTGTCAAACTCATCTTCGACTTCAGCGTGCTCTGGATTCTGGTGCCGGGCTATGCGCTGGGGCTGTTGCTCACCTACCTTTCGACCGAAGAGTTCGTCAATGTGGGCTGGGATAGTGCAGGGGTCACCACAGGACCTGTCACGGTACCGCTGGTGCTTGCCATGGGCCTGGGCTTTGGAAAGGCGGTTGGCGCGGTCGAGGGCTTTGGCATTCTCGCTGCGGCCTCAATCTGCCCGATCGTCTCTGTTTTGGCCCTGGGCGTCTATGTGCAGTGGAAGGTAAAGCGCGAAAACGCGCGTATGGCAGAAGAGGCCCAGGTGGCCTAAGGGCTGTCTTGGCGATTAAGAAAGGACTTCGATATGGCAAAGAGAAAGCTGATTAACCTCACAGACGCCACACTTATCACCTGTGTGGTGCAGAAGGGTATGGCCGATATCATCAACCAGTCACTGCTGGATGCTGGCATTCAAGGGGCAACGGTGCATCAGGGCGTTGGCACAGGGATTCGTGAGCGCATGGGTATTCTTGGGGTTGCTGTAGAGGTCGAGAGAGAAATCATCAGCGTCATCGTGTCTAACGACCAGATGAACCGCATTTTTGAACGCATGTTTCTTGCCGCGCGACTCGATACCCCTGGTATGGGGTACATCTACGCGACGCCTCTTACCCAGGCTGCCACCTATGTGCCAGCCCACCTGCGTGAATCGGAGGCTACGGGTATGAAATCGATGGGGAGCATGGCATGACCGCCGGCACGGTGCCCGTGATTGACTACACGCGGCTCATTACCTGCATTCTCTACGAAGGCGGCGCTGCAGCGGTCTTAGAAATGCTGCGCAGTAAGGGAATTAACGAGGCCCACTTCTATTCGGTGCGGGGTGCCCCTATCGGTCGATCGTCGGCTGTATCGGGGCTGCCGGAAATCCCGAAGACAGAGATTCTGCATGCGGTCGTGTCGGCTGACCAGGCCGACTATCTCTACGAACAGATCTATGAACTTGCCCGGCTCGATGAGCCTAACCGGGGCATTGTCTATATCAACCGCCTCTCGCGGTCGAGCAGAAACCTGCTGCCGTCAGAGGAAGCACTGAAGGCCCAGGCGGCCTAGATCACCCTATTTCTGAGAGGAGTACACCATGGGCACTGAGTCCACCGAGCAGAGAATAAAGAAAAACAGACGCCGGATCTTTGATGCGGAGTCGTATGTGCGGTTTAACGCGGCCCAGGTGCTCGTGGGCCGGTCAGCTATTGAAGAGAACCGCGCCCTGGCCTTGGAGTCCTTTACGGCAGAGGCCTCTGGTAACCGCGCGCTGCTCGCATCCACGATGGACGATGTCTTTCGTAACCGACTTATGCTCATTGAACTACTCACTCCCGTGGGCCCGGATCAAGAGCGTTTCAAGTCCTCTATGATCAACCGCACCCGTATTGAGGCGGCGGAGTTGCAGGCCAAGGTGAATGGCAAGGCCCTCGAAGTCAACCAGAAGATGGTGGACGTCAATAAACTGTTGGTGGAAATCAATATTCTCGTCACGCGCTACAACGAGGAGATCTTTGAGGCCATCGAAGATATTTCTTCAAGCAATGCCCAATGGTTTGACGGAGAGCTTGAAAAGGCCATGCAGGCCTCAACCGCAGCCGACAATGACGACCGGGTTACCGAAAACACGGCCCGTGTTACGGAGGTGCGTGAACGGGCAGAGAAAAATCGCGAGAAGATTCGCGACCTCTACAATGACGCTCACGACAACCGTCTCTTGCTTGAGAAAGATTTTGAAGATGTCAATGCGCTACGAGACGAAATTGTGGGACTCAGAGAAAAAATCGTAGCCAACCAGCATCGGGTCGCTGACCGTATCGCAGATCTCTAGCCTGTCTCTGGGGCAACCCCGGGCAGACGACCTCTACGCCCGAACGCCTGGTTCGGGCGAGGCCTGTTGCTGTCGGCCGCGAACTATTGCCCTAAGCAATGAGGGCATTGATCAGGCTGGCCAAAAGCAGTAGCACCACGGCCAGCCAGCCCATACGGGCGATAAACTTCATCATGTCGCGTCCTTAATCATCCACGCATGATGCCTTTTTTTTGATGGATATTCGAACGCTCTACCTGGTGGTGGGCATTGTCTACCTGGTGGTGCCTTTTAGCCTCTATCTGGCGACGAGGAAGACGGCCGATGCCCAGATCGGTCTGTGGAATCTGGCATGGATGAGCATGGGCCTGGGGGCACTGCTCGTTGGCGCGCGCGATTCTGTGCCGGCATGGATGAGCTTTATGGCGTCGCACATTGCCTTCATGGTTGCCTATATTGCACGCGCTTGGGTCTTGATGATCGAGCGTGGCTTCACGCGTGACCGTATTCAACGCGACATTCTCTTTCGTTACGGGCCGATTGCTGCCGCCTATCTTGGGGTCTTCTGGTCGATGTGGATCTTTGAGGCGGACCCCGTGCGCCGAATGATCTTTGTGCACGCTACACATGTCTTTTTCTTCGTCGAATTCTCGCTGCAGTCGTTGCAGATTTATCGCGAATCGCGCCGCGGGGGAGCGCTCCTGATGTCCGTCATGGGGGCGCTGATTGCCTTGGGGTTTCTCTTTCGAGCTCTGGGACTCGTCCTTGGCACAGAGGCCAGGCAAGACACTTTTTATCCGAGCCTTGATCAGGCGGTAATTCTTCTGCTTGCCTTGATCGGCTTTGTGATTGGTCAGTTTGGTTTTGTGCAGCTCCGGCTTGAAAGGCTCTCTTCCCAGAAGCAGCAGGTGGTTGCCCAACTTATGGATGCTGAGACCACGAAGCAGCGGCTGCAGCAGGTCATTCAGGAAAAAAATGAGAACCTTAAGCGGGCCTCGGTGATGACCAATGTCGCGGGGCTCGGCATGATGGCTGGCAGCCTTACCCACGAGCTCAGTCAGCCGCTGACGGCAATAAGGCTTAATTTGGGCTTTGTGGATCGACTGGTACGCGATCGCGGAGACCTCGGGCCCGCGCGTGAGGCACTCCATGAGGTGGTCGTAGAGTCTGAGCGTCTCTATTCGATCGTCACTCGCCTGCGCGCCTTGTTTCAGAAGGGCGCAGCACAACACAGCCTGGTCTGCCTGGCCGATGTCGTGGGCGCGGTGCTAAAGACGGTGGAGGCCTACTGCGCAGAGGCAAAGGTAGCGGTGCGGCCCGAAATCGATTCTTCGGTAGCGGTGCTGGGAGATGCCGTACAGCTACAGACGCTTTTTTTTAATCTCATGAAGAACGCGATAGAGGCCATACGACAGAGCCATCCCGATGGGAACCTCTGGGTGAGCGTGCAACGTGAGGGCAGTCTGGCTGTCTGTGTCGTACGGGATGATGGCCCAGGCTTCCCTGAGTCGGTGAACTTTAAGGCGCTTGAGGTATTTGTCAGCTCAAAGCCTGGGGGTTCTGGTATTGGGCTGTGGCTCTCCCAGACAATTGTGGAGAGCCACGGCGGCCGCATTCAGTGGCAGAACGATCCCGAGACTGGCGGGGCCTGGGTGAGAATCGAATTGCCCCTTGCCTGAGCCTTAGTCGAACATGTCGGGCTGGGTCGCAGCGATCTGTTCATAGAGCACCTGGAAATGAAGCCAGCCGATGTATTCGCTGCCAACATGCTCACGGCTGTAACGGGCCATTTCGGGGGGCACTAAGGTGGGTGTGCGTCCGGTCGCCTCGACCAGCAGTTGTTGCTGGCAGACGCGTTCGAGACCAATAAACCAGAAGGCGGCTGCATCAATACTGTGTCGACTGGCGGTAAAGAGCCCATGATTCTGATGAATGGCGGCCTTGACCCCTTTGAAGTAGGGGGCCACAGAATGTCCGGCCTTCTCGCTAACGGCCACTTTGCCGCTTTCGGACTGAATGACCACATGGTCTTCAAAGAAGACGGCTGCGTCTTGGGATATGGGCGCGATGGGGCAGCCTAATGACGCAAAGGCGGTGCCATAGACAGTATGGGCATGACACATGGCCAGAATATCGGGGTGGGCCTCATGCACCGCCGCGTGTAATACAAAGCCTGCGCGGTTTACGCCATGGCGGCCCTCCACTACCTCGCCCTGGTGGTTTACGAGAATGAGGTTGGAGAGCTTGACCTGGGAGAAGTGCACGGCCATGGGATTGGTCCAGTAGAGGTCTGGAAACTCCGGATCGCGAATGGTGAGGTGGCCCGCAAATCCGTAGTCGAGATGATGCAGCGCAAAGGCCCGACAGGCCGCCACCAGATGGGTCTTTCGATATTGGCGCTCTGAGGCATGGTCCTTGAATACCGGCCGCTGGGGGAAGATGCGCCCCGGCTGGTCGGGCTCATAGACAGATCGGCTGTGGTTTTCTTCTGCCTGCGAGGCCAAGAGCTCGGCGGTCATTTCAATGGGCTTATTCATGATGATTTGTCTCCTTTGCGCACTCGCACGGGCGCTGGTAATTCCGGCGCGATCAGACAAAAGTGTACGAGGTTTTGCCTTGAATTAGGGGATACTCTTGGCCATGGAACTCTCCGATAGCGACCGCGCGGACCTGCACGCGGCTCTCGATCGTATGGGACTCGGTGGCCCGCGAGCGGGCCGTGTCTTTACGCCTCTGGTGGGCGGAGTCTCATCCCTCATCGTGCGTGTCGATACGGCGGACAGTCCGTTCTGTATCAAAAAGGCATTGCCGCAACTTCGGGTGGCGGCAGTCTGGCACGCCCCTGTGGCACGCAACGCGGCCGAAGTCGACTGGATTCGGCGCGTCTCGGGGCTCAATGCATCATGGGTGCCGGCAGTGTTGGGCCACGACCGGGTCAGTCAGACCTTTGCGATGCAGTACCTGCCGCCCGATGAATATCCGGTCTGGAAGGGGCAATTGCGTGATGGGCTCGTCGATCCGTCTGTCGCAGAGGCGGTTGGAAGCCGGCTCGGCCAGATTCATGCCGCGACCGCCAACCATGCCAAGCTTGCAGAGCAGTTCGCCCATCAAGACCAGTTTTATGCCTTGCGGCTTGAACCCTATTTTGTCGAAGCGGGGCGCCGGCATCCGCAGCTGGCCCCCACGCTGGAGGCGCTTGTCAAACGTACCTACGGCATGCGAAGGGCGCTTGTCCATGGCGATGTAAGCCCCAAGAATATTTTGGTGGGACCGCATGGCCCCGTCTTTCTGGATGCCGAATGTGCTGTCTACGGAGACCCGGCATTCGATCTCGCCTTCTGTTTGAACCATCTGCTTCTGAAATGTGTCTGGCGGCGCAGCTATCGTGGTTTGTACCTGGGGAGCTTTTCACGTCTTCTCGCCTCTTACATGCCCTGGGTGTCCTGGGAACCGCTTCCTGAATTTTCTGCGCGGGTGGCAGAGCTTCTTGCGGCCATGCTGCTGGCACGTGTGGACGGGAAGTCTCCCGTGGAGTACTTGACTGCGCCAGAAGACCAGGCCGAAGTGCGCGCTTTTGCCATCTCCCATATTCAGAGGCCCTCTATTTCTCCCGATGCTCTTCTCGATGATTGGAGTCGTACCGTATGTCTTCCGTAATTCAGTCTGTTCTGGCCCGACGCATTTGGGATTCTCGCGGGCGTCCCACAGTCGAGGTCGAGGTGGTGCTCTCCAATGGGGTCATGGGCCGGGGCATTGCACCGGCAGGCGCCTCGCGTGGGAGCCGAGAGGCTGTGGATCTGCGCGATGGGGGGCCTCGGCTTGGGGGGTTTGATGTCCAGAGGGCGCTTAGCCATGTCCGTGACCGCATACGGCCAGCACTTCTTGGCATGGCAGCACATGATCTGCGCCAGGTCGATGAACAGCTTATGGCCTTAGATACCTCATTGACGCGAGGCGAGATTGGTGGCAACGCCCTCATCGCCACCTCCTTTGCAGTGCTTGATGCGGCCGCCCGAGACGCCCGGCTACCGGTATGGCAGTACCTGGCAGAGGGACAGCCGGTACGGCTTCCGTTGCCGGAGATCCAGATCTTTGGCGGGGGTGCCCATGCGGGTCGCCGGGTGGATATTCAGGATTTTCTGGTGATGCCCGTTGGCGCAGAATCGTTTGATGAGGCCATGGTCATGACGGCAGAGGTGTATCGGGCTGCGGGCGAGATCATGCAAGAGCGGGGGCGTCGCGCTGGTGTGGCGGATGAAGGGGGCTGGTGGCCTGACTTTGCGTCGAACGAGGAGGCTCTAGAGACCCTGACCCGATCCATTGAACGGGCAGGTTACCGATACGATCAGGTGGCGATCTCTCTGGATATCGCGGCTTCAGAGTTTCGACATGACGGGCTCTATCAGCTCGGGCTTGAGGGCCGTCGATACACTACCGAAGAGTGGATTGGGGTCTTGTCGGGCTGGATAGAACGCTACCCGATTCTCTCGATTGAAGACCCGGTTGCCGAGGACGATGAGGCCGGAATGCGGCAGTTCACCGCACGCTGGGGCACGCAGATTCAGATTATAGGGGATGACTATCTCGTCACCCGCGCCGATTTGGTGGAGGCTGCCGCAGGTGAGGGGGCCTGCAACGCGGTCTTACTCAAACCCAATCAGGTTGGTACCGTCTCAGAAACTGCCGCCGCGATGCAGGCTGCCGATCGCCACGGATGGGGGAAGGTCGTTTCCGCCCGTTCAGGGGAGACCGAAGACGTCATGATCGTGCACCTGGCTGTGGGCTGGAATACCGGCCAGCTCAAGGTGGGGTCGTTTGCCCGGTCGGAGCGGATGGCGAAATGGAATGAGGCCCTGCGTATTGAAGAGTCTCTTGGGGCAAAAGCGGTTTATGCGGGGCGCGGAGCGCTTCCTGCCTCTCTGCGTGGTTAGTGGCCGGTGCTAGGCAGCGAGAGTTCGCTGATGCGCTGTGTGGCCTTCAGGGTCTGGTCGGTGGCGCGCCGAAGGTCGCTAATCTTCGCTAGCGTGTCATAGAGGAGTTGCATCGCGAGCTGTCCTCGACTGCCGGCTTCGAGCAGCGCCGTCTTTCCGGACCGATAGTCTTCCTCGAAGGCCCGGTGTGCCGCTTCCGCCTGCGCGCGCCAACCTGCCATGCGGTCTGCGCTTGTCGGGTCGGCAGCACGAAAGAACGTCACCGCCTGGGCCAGCAGGGCGGCAGTCTGAGCGGTTCCTGTGGCCGGATCGATTGGTTGCATACCCATCTGATGCATCACCCGGGCGACCGTATCGAAATGGGTGGCGATACGCAGCAATTCGGGCAGCTGTCCGGAGACATCCGGGTGCATGGGTCGTTGGCTTATCTCACTAATAAAAGCGCCGATTTCTTTGAGAAGGTTCTCTACCGCCTCTAGGCCGCGAGACAGCTGACGCCGTGCCTTCTCTTCGCTCATGGGCTGATCTGACGCCGCAGCAGGCGACTGCAGTCGTACCGCCTGCTCCGCCAGTTGCATCGTTACATGGCCCATACGGGCGAGTTCACGTCGAAGGGCCTGGAGTGCAAGGGCAGGCACGGCCGCCACATTGCGGTCGAGGTGTCGAGGCCTGCCGAGTTCGTCGTCGCTTGTACGAAACTTTGATCGGAGAAATCGCACGAGTGTCTCAGACAGGGGCCACATGAGGGCCACCCCGACGATATTGAAGACCGTGTGGAAGAGCACCAGTTGATTGACCGGGTCACCGCTACCGACCAGCCGCTCGCTGGCAGAGCCTACGATCCACAGGAGCGGGCCCAAGAGGGCCAGCGCCACTACCGTGGTGACCAGATTAAAAAAGACGTGGGCGGCAGCCAGCCGCTTGGCGTTGGGGGTGGCCGCAATGGCCGCCATAATGCCTGTAATGGTGGTACCGAGGTTTGCGCCAATTACTACACCCGCACCCGCCTCTAGGGGAAGCATGCCCCCCGCCACGGCCGTGAGGGTGAGCGTGAGGGTGGCCGCGGAAGCCTGAAGAATTACCGTCGTGAGGATGCCGATGCCAACTGCGATGAGCACCGAGACCAGATCGCTTCCCAGCGGCGGAAGGGTATTGGACCCGAGGCCTGTGAACCCTTGTTTGAGCAGGTCGATGCCAAGAAAAAGCAGCCCAAAGCCTGCCATGGCTGCCCCCAGGCCGCCGCGTCGTGTGCCCTCTCCGACGAGTTTGAGGGCCATGCCGATACCGATAAAAGGCAGGGCCATTAAGTCGATCTTGATCTTGAAACCGATCCAGGCCACAAGCCAGCCGGTGACAGTTGAGCCGACATTGGAGCCAAAGACCACCCAGAGTGACGACTGAAAACTCAGGAGCCCAGCGTTTACAAAGCCAATGGCGGCCACCGTCATGGCCGAAGACGACTGCACCAGGGCCGTCATGAGAAACCCCGTAAGCAGACCACGCAGTCGGGTCTGTGTCCAGAGCGTGAGGATGCGTTCGAGGGTACTTCCGGCGGCGAGTTTGAGCCCTTCGGTAAGCAGAGACATGCCGAGCAAGAAAAGCCCTATCCCCCCGAGCAGGTGGATAAGGACTGAGTGCAGCGCGAGGGTCTCGGGCACGAGGCGGCAGCTTGCCCCTTATGCGTAGCGTTCGAGTATTCGGGTAGAGCGCTCGAGTTCTTTGAGTCGGTCGACCTCGCAGACTCCGGCGGCCTCCATAACGCTACAGGTCATCATGCGATAGAAGGCCTTATCCATGGCCTTGCGTACCGCCGACATCTGCTGGGCAATGTCTTCACACGAGCGGTCGGATTCAATCATCTCGAGAATGGCCCCTACCTGTCCTTGGATGCGTCTCAGGCGATGGGTGACATCTTTCTGGTACTCGGATCGGTAGGCGAGTTGTTCTTCTGGAGAGCGGGGAAGGGCTGCGATGACGGCGGCATCTTGGGGCTTTACCCGAGCGGTCTTCTTTGTGCTTTGCACCATGGTGATCAAGCCTCCTAGCGAAGAGTTGAGGGCCAGAGAACACAAATGAGTATGCCAGCAATCGTTATGACTCTTTGGGATACCCCCGCAATTGACAAGTAACAAAGAGATCGCATACCTTACCCCCTAGGGTATGTGTATCAATAAAAGCCTGTCTAGCAGAACACTACCCCGCAACGACCATGCACAACAACGCATGACAAGAAAAACGACGAGGAGACATCTATGCGGTTTATTCGAACTATCACCCTAGCCACCATGACGGTTGCCGTACTCGGTCTGTCCGGATGCGCCACGATTTCTACACTGGGCAAACTCGAAGACGGGGCGGGCGCTGAAGCCATGAAGCTCTGGGATCGTTGGATAGAGGGGGAGGGCGATATTGCCGTGGCTACCACCTGGGAGCGTAAGGTGAAGCCCGGGGTAACCGTTGCTGAGGTCGAGCAGATTCTCAAGATCGTTGCTACCGAGAAGAATATGCGCGACGTGGGCACACTGCCGCTGTCCCGTGAGATTGAGGCCCGTACGGGGCGCAAGGAGAAGCTCCTTACGATTTATAACTTCTGTAGCCCCATGATTGCCCGTCGTATGGCCGACTTCAGCCCGCATATGGCTGCTTACATGCCCTGTCGTATCACGCTCGTAGAAAAAGACGATGGGCTCTGGCTCTACACCCTCAATATGGACATGATGGTGAAGATGGGCCGCAAGCTGCCCTCGCCTCTGAAGGAAGAGGCCTGGCATGTGCGGCAGACCATTTACGAAATGATGGAGCGGGCCTCAAAGGGCGAGTTCTAGTCTCTTACGCATCGCCCTGGCGTGGGCTGGGGCGAATAAAAAAATATTCTGCGGGGCGGATGGGCGCCCGACTTGCAGGGTAGATAAATAGCGCCCTCTATAAAAACGATTGAAAAACGAGGAGACAGACTATGAAGTTTCATCATCTTCCCCGCCTAACTGGGGTTGCCTTGGGCCTGGCCCTAGCGGCCTCCGGGGCGCAGGCCACCAACGGCTACTTCGCCCACGGCTATGGCATTAAAGCAAAAGGCATGGGAGGCGCGGCGGTGGCCATGACCCACGATGCCTTCGCAGGGGCAAACAATCCGGCAGCAGCGGCGTTTGCTGGCAATCGATGGGATCTTGGTGTGGATGTGTTTAGTCCAAAGCGGTCGGCTTCGCGGGTGGGTAGTCAAATTCCGGCTGAAGGGTTATCCGATGGCAGTGCGGAAAGCGGGAAGAATTACTTTTTGGTTCCAGAGTTTGGTTATAACCTCGCGTACTCAGAAAGGATCGGGCTGAATCTCACCGTTTATGGGAACGGCGGAATGAACACGGAGTATCC
>JBEDFV010000006.1:0-4776 GCA_041175005.1 Pseudomonadota bacterium | reverse complement strand
GGTGGGAAATCCAGGCCTTCGGCCTCTTCTTTGAGTTTGATGCAATGAACGGTGCGTGCCATGCCTGCAGTATGCCACGGGGTATCGGGGACGTTTTGCAAAACCCTCTAGTTGTTGCGGCGCATAAAAAATCCTGGTTTTTCTGTCCTCGTGAGGTGTATTGCTCCCCTCAGCGCATCTTAATTAATTGATTCAATGAGGTAAAAATTTCTGTAGTGTTCGGGGTTGATAATGGTGCAATGCGTCATTACACTGACGGCTGGGGTGTAAAAAAGCCCTATTTCAGTGTCCATTGCGATCCAACCCACAGGAATGAGTCATGAATCAAAACATCACGCCCGAGCAGTTTATGAACAGCATTAAGCAGACCCAGTCGGCCATGGTCGACATGGTGGCAAAGTCGATCGAGTGCATGGAGAAGCATCTTGATCTGAACCTCAAGGCAGCAAAGGCCAATCTTGCCGATGCAACCGAGACCTCGGGCCAGTTGATGAACGTGAAGGACGTCCCCGAGTTTGTCGCCACCATGCAGTCTGCGTCCCAGCCTGCGCTCGCGAAGGCCACCAGTTATGGCCGCAATATCTACAGCATTAACGCAGAGACGGCAGCGGAGTTTGCCAAGATGGTCGAGGCCCGCATGGAAGAAGTGAACAAGGCCATGGCCACAAGCATTAACGAAATGGCCAAGTCGGCGCCAGCAGGCTCCGAGGGCATGGTTGCCATGGTGAAGTCTGCTTTTGCTGCCTCAAACTCGGCTTTTGATGCCATTAACAAAGCTGCCAAGCAGGTGGTGGAGATGGTGGAGCACAACGTTGAGGCCGCCGCCAAAGCAGGTGAGGCTGCTATTGCCTCTGCGCCCAAGGCTTCGGGTCGTCGCAAGTCGGCTGAGTAAGCGTTCGGGGGACTTTCCTCACATAAAAAAAGGGTGCCTATAAGGCACCCTTTTTTTATGCGGCCTCTCTTGCGGCGCCTAGGCCTGCCGCGCGAGGCAATCTAGACCCCCCAGAAGAATCGCACCACGGCTGTATAGAGCGGGATTCCCAGCAGGATGTTGAGCGGGAAGGTTATTCCGAGAGACAGGCCCAGATACAGGGAGGCGTCTGCCTCCGGAATAGCTTCACGAAGCACGGCAGGAACGGCAATATAGCTCGCGCTTGCGGCCAAGACACACAGCAGTATTGCATCGCCAGCAGACAGGCCGCCGATGGCACTCAAAACCAGCGCAATCAGGGCATGGAGCAGTGGTGCCGAGATGGCATATCCGATAAGCAGCAGTGACTGTCCTTTCAGGGCGGGCACACTCTTGGCGGTGAGCAGACCCATATCCAACAGAAAAAAGGCAAGCATGCCGGTGAAGAGGTCTGCAGAGAACGGTTTCATGGCGGCGGCGCCCTCGGGCCCCATGAGGTACCCAATGAGCATGCTCGCTAAGAGCAGTAGCTGACCCCCGTCGGTAAAGGACTCATGCAGTACCCCCAGAAATCCTCCCTGGTGGGGCGCCCCCGCAGCCGGCAGTCGCACGTCGCCGCCATAGCGCAGTGGCCGTGCCTCGGGGAGCCGCCCCTTGCGGGCGAGGTTTGCAATGACCACGGCAAAGATCACGGCAGGCGATTCCATAATCGCCATACAGGCCGCCATATACCCCCCATGTTCAATGCCACGGGCATCCAGGAATTCCCCGGCGGTAATAAACGTCACCGCGCTGACCGATCCATAGGTGGCCGCAATACTCACCGCGTTGTAGGCGTGGGTGACGCGCCGCAGGGCAAGGAACCCGAGAACGGGGATGAGGCAGGCAAGCAGAAGCGAGAGCTTCAGGGTGGTAATCACCTCCGGGGTGAGCCCTGTGACTGCAAGCGACTGGCCCCCTTTAAGCCCAAGGGCCATGAGCAGATAAAGCGCCAGAAACCGGCTGATTGCCGCAGGAATCTCCAGGTTGGAGCGCACAGCGCCCGCAAAGAGTCCGAGGAGAAAGAAGAGAACGGCGGGGTGCAGGAGTGCTGTCACGCGGTCTACCGAAAGGTCTGGGAGCCTTGCCTGAGCCGCTAGGCCGCGCGTAGCCGGGCTGCCTGACCAGAAAGACTGGCCAACTCTTTGTAGCGGTCGGCCGCGCAACTTGCGGCAAAGGCATGGGGCTTCACACGCGGCTGCACATTACAGACGCCGCGAATGTAGCCAATCGCCTGCTGAACGACACAATGTGAGCCGTTTTCGGGGTCGGGCGAAATGTCGAGATGGACCTCCACATCGCGGTCGACCAAGACCGGGGCGAGCTTCAGATAGAGTTCGGCCACCTTGTAGACCTCATTCATGAGCCGCATCTGAGGGCGGTCTACCCGCTGGTCGTAGTCGCGCTCCCGCACGGTTTCCCCAAAGAGCTTGCAGCCATGCTTGCCATCGATATGCACGACCACCACGAGGGTGTAATCCGCAAACCAGGTGTTGCCCTGGGACAAACGGCAGGAGTCCGCGCCAATATAGATTTTTGAGGCGGGGGTCTGGGCGGCAATAAACCGCTGCACTTCGGACAAGTCAAATCTCATGGTAGGACCGGCCTCCTGAGTAATGTTCTCTCCCGTTGCTCTTTGGCTCTTTGCCAAAAATTAAAGCCAAAACCTAAAGAGCCCCCCGAGTGTATCGCGAGACCGCGGCCTTTGTGCAATGCACGGTAAGGCGGGCTGGTTTAGTCTGGAAAAGGCCGGGGACATCGTTGTTATTTCCGTCTGCAGGACACTAGAATTCTCGGGCATTGTTTTTGAGAGAGTTTTTTGTCCATGACCGAATTACATGTCTACTGCCAGGCTGGCGCGCGCCACACCCAGGTGGAGGGCTGGCACGATGGTCGGCTGAAGATTCGGCTAAAGGCGCGCCCGGTAGAGGGGCGAGCCAATCGTGCGCTCGTCGAGTGGTTGGCCGATCGGCTGGGATGCGCCCGCGGTCAGGTGACGCTTGTCGCGGGGGAAAAGAGTCGCTACAAGACTATTCAAATTGATGGGCATGACCCGGAAGAGGTCTTGGCCCGGCTCTCTGCAATGCGACCGCCTGCGCTCGTTTCGCGATAATCGCGGAATGTCTGCGTTTTTATTTCGTGCGCCTGCGACACGGCGCCTCACTCTGGTTTTGGCGTTGGTCTTTGCGGTGCACGGAGCGGTGGTATTCGCCCTGCTCGAAGATCGTGCGCCGCCTGTGGTCGAGGTGCCCGCCATGGTGGCGTTTTTTGTGTCGCCGCCCAGTAGTTCGGTGTCGCGACCGCCTGCGCCCGTGGTCGCGACTAGGCCACCGACGCCCATCATGCCGCGGCCTGCGGTGGCGCCTTCTCCGGTGGTGGCGCAGCCGCTGCCCTCCCAGGCGGTGGTTCCGGTCGACCCGTCTCCTGCGCAGAGCGCACCGGCCGCGGCCCTGGCAGCCTTGCCTGCGCCATCATCCGAGGCGGTTGCACCCGCACCCACAACCGTAGCCACAGCACCCGCGGCCCCCCTGGAAGTGTCTATCGAGTCTGTGCGATACATCAGGCCCCCGCAGGTGGTCTACCCGCCTTTGTCTCGCCGACTGGGCGAGGCGGGCCGCGTGGTGGTGCGGGTGCGTGTGAGCACAGAGGGGGTTCCGGTGGAGGTTACACTCGCGGAGCCGTCTGCCTATGGCCGCCTGAACGAACAGGCACTGCAGGCGATGCGGCAGGCGCGCTTTGACCCTTATCGCGTCAATGGCAGGCCCATCTCGGTGACGATACTGGCACCGGTGGTATTTAAGCTGGAGGATCGTGAATGAATGATGCGCCAACGCCTGGCGTTGCCCATTTCCTAGCCCAGACCGACACGCTGGGCTGGGTCTTATTTGTGATTTTGATGACCATGTCCGTTGCCTCCTGGACCGTGATTCTCGTGCGGCTCATTCTTCAGGTGGCACAGAAGCGCAGGTCGCGGGTTTTTCGGCAGGAACTTCAGGCACAGGCGTCGTTGTCAGCCTTCGTAGGCACGCGGCCTGCTGATCCGCTCGAGGAGCCTTTTTCTTGGTTGATGGCCGAACTCTCCACCGCCGATCGTTCTGCAGAGGCGCTTGCACAGCGGGCCCAGACGCTTATGGATCGGATCGCTGCCCGGCTTGAAAATGGTCTCACGCTTCTGGGCACTGTGGCCTCGACGGCCCCCTTTGTGGGACTCTTTGGCACCGTCTGGGCGGTCTACCATGCGCTGGTTGCCATCGGTATGACGGGTTCTGCCGGCCTTGAACAGGTGGCCGCCCCTGTGGGCGAGGCCCTCATCATGACCGGTCTGGGCCTGGCCGTGGCGATTCCGGCGGTGGTGGGGTACAACCTGATTGTTCGCGGAAACCGCCTGCTGCTCTCCGACCTTAACGGCTTTGCCCAGGAACTTATCGAGGACTTCACCCTCGCGGGCTCTGTCCGTTCTTAGCCTTCCCGCAGAAGGAATTTCTCTATGGCTTTTTCGTATTCGCAGCGTTCCGGGCATGGTGCGATTTCTTCTGAGATCAACATGATTCCGCTTATTGATGTGATGCTCGTGCTGCTGGTGATTTTTATGGTGACTGCGCCACTGCTCACCCATGCCGTAAAGCTCAACCTGCCGGTTGCGTCCAGCGAAGTGAGCCGCCCGCAGGTCAAGCCCTTATCGGTATCGATTCGCGAAGATGGCAGTGTTTTTTTCTATGACCAGGCGATCGAACGAACTGCGCTGATCGATCGCTTTCGTGCAGCGGCCCAGAAAGATCCCTCCATCGAGCTCCATCTGCGTGCCGACACCGCCGTTGCCTATGGGC
>JBEDFV010000005.1:0-6808 GCA_041175005.1 Pseudomonadota bacterium | reverse complement strand
CTGAAGAGAAAGCCGCACGCGAGAAAGAGGCGCAGGCAAAAGCGGCCGCCGAGAAGGCTGCACGCGAGAAGGCTGCCAGGGAACGGGCGGAGAAAGAAAAGGCCGATCTCGCAGAGGCGGCAAAGCAGGCCAAGATTGCCCGCGAAGAGGCGGCTAGAGAATTGAAGAAGCGCGAAGAAGAGGAGCGTCTCGCCAAGAAGCGGGCCGAAGAAGAAAAACGTCGCCAAGAGGCGAAGCTTAAAAAAGCGCTTGAGGCACAGCGCCGCGAGCAGGAAGAGGCCATCTTCAAGGGATTCGGCTCAGATCCGAAGGCGAAGGCAGCAGACGCTGGCAAAGACCGAACCACCAAAGCGGGGGTCGCGGGGGGCGCTGAGCTCGGCGACCGTACGGGTGTTCTTGCGGACTACTCCGCAGCGATACGGGCGCGCATTCGGGCGCGTATTACCTTTGATCCAGCGCGTGCGCCGAACAATCCAGAAGCCATCTTTGAAGTGACACAACTTTCTACCGGCCAGATCTCCAAGGTCACCCTGAAAAAATCAAGCGGTAATCCGGCTTGGGACTCTGCCGTAGAACGCGCAATACAGGCGAGTACGCCCCTGCCCAAGGCAGCGGACGGCTCAGTTGAACCCCTGCTGATCCTCTCATTCCGTCCTCAAGATCCACGGTAACCCACCTATAATTCGTCCCATGGTCACGCGCACTCTCAATATCCTTCGATCTTGCCTCGGCACGCTCCTTCTTATGCTGTGCGTGGGTACTCAGGCCCAAGGGCTTCGCATCGATATCACCGGAGTAGGCGAAAAACGGATCCCCATCGCCCTCTCGCCTTTTCTTCCCAAAGATCCTGCCGACCGTCTGCTTGCTGATCTTATCGGTGAGGTGGTTGCCGCCGACCTCCGAAGAACCGGCGCCTTTAGCCTTCTACCCATCGGGCCGCAGAATCCTCCGTTGTCTGAGGCCACACCGGTGGATGCCACACTCTTTGCCCAGTGGCGCGCGCAGAGTGCGGATGCGCTCGTGGTCGGAAGTCTCACCCGTACGTCAGCCAATGAGATCGAGGTACGGTTTCGTCTTCTCGATACGCTGAAGTCAGAAGACCTCGGCGGGCTTGCCCTTACGAGCCCCCTGTCTACCCTGGATGCGCGGCGTTCGGCCCACCGCATTGCCGATTACATCTATGAGCGGCTCACGGGTGAGCCTGGTTTCTTCTCCACCCGGCTTGCCTATGTGCGCAAAGAGGGGGCAAACCATCTGCTCACGATTGCCGACTCCGATGGTGAAAACGCGCAACCCGCACTGCGCTCGAGCCAGCCCATTATTTCGCTCACCTGGTCTCCCAATGGGCAGTACCTGGCCTATGTCTCGTTTGAAACCGGTAAGCCCGTGGTCTATGTGCACGAACTCGCCACCGGTAAGCGCACCGTGGCTGCCAACCAGCGCGGAAGCAACAGCGCACCGGCCTGGTCGCCTGATGGCAAGTATCTGGCGGTGGTGCTCACCAAAGACGGGGTCTCGCAGATTTATACGGTGAACCCTGACGGCAGCAACCTGAAGCGACTCACCCGCTCTTCGGCCATTAACACCGAGCCCAGCTTCTCGGGCGATGGGAAATTCATCTACTTCACCTCCGATCAGGGCGGCAGTCCACAGGTCTACCGCATTCGCTCAGACGGCTCAGGGAGTCCCGAGAGAATCACCTTCACTGGCGGATTTAATGCCCGCCCCATGGTGAGCCCCGACGGCAAGCAACTCGCCTATGTGGCGCGGCGTGACAATAACTTTGTGATCTGCATCATGAACCTAGAAACACGGCAAGAGGTGGTCGTGAGTAACGGACCAAAAGACGACTCGCCTAGCTTCGCCCCCAATAGCCGCTGGGTCATCTTCTCCAGTCGTGTGGGAGGCAGAGATCTCCTATCGGCAGCCTCTATCGACGGCCGCGTGCGTTCGCGCATAAGCCTCGACACCGCGGGTATTCGTAACCCCGCCTGGGGCCGAATTCCCTAAGCAGTGTTCTTCACCAAGGAGATTGCCACTATGTGGACCGTACGCCTCAAACTCGTGGCCGCAGCCCTTGCCACTACGGTGATTGCCGGCTGCTCCAGTGTCAGCCTCGAAGAGCCCGCGCCTATTCTTGGTGGGAACGAGGCCGGTCAGCCCACAGGATCGGGTACGGCTGCGGCAGGCACCGCGAATGCAACCGCACTGCCCTCCAGCCCACGCACCGAGCAGGGTATTGATCCCAGCCGATCTTCGGCTGTCCCTCCCGGCACGATCCCCGGACAGCCACTTCCCGATCAGCCGCTTGCGGGGCCAGACGGTGTGTCTTACGGATCGATCTATTTCGCATTCGATAGTGCAGAGGTCGGGCGCGACTATCAGCCACTTCTTGAGAAGGTGGCAGAGGTTCTCAAGACCTACCCAAACCAGCGACTGGTGATTGAAGGCAACACCGACGATCGAGGCACCTCGGAGTACAACATTGCCTTGGGCCAACGCCGCGCTGAGGCTGTTTTAAGCGCGCTGCGCATTCTTGGGGCGCCTGACAGCCGCATCGAGCCCGTAAGCAATGGCGAAGAAAAGCCCCGCGACCGCAGCACGACTGAAGCCGCCCGCACAGAGAACCGCCGCGCCGACCTCTTTTTTAGAAACTAGACCCTCACTGCAGAAGCCCCCCAATGAAACACGCACGTACCCCATCGCTTCCTTTCCGCTGTAGCCGTCTCCTTCGCCTCGTGGGTGCGCTCTTCTCTCTCGCGTGTATCGCCACCCCCGCCCACGCCCAACTCTTTTCCGATGATGAGGCCCGCAGGGCCATTATCGATATCCGTACGAAACTCACCCAGATCGAGGCAAGACAGAGTCAGATTGAGACGCGCCAGGCAGAAATGGCGGGCCTCAATGCCCGCGTGGAGGGCCTCGCCCGTGCGCAGCTCGACAGCATTAGCACCGCTGAGTCTCTACGCAAAGACATCGCCCAGATTCGTGGTGCACTAGAACAACTAACCCAGCAGCTCAAAGTCAGCGAGGAGCAGCAGCGCAAGTTCGCCCAGCCCCTTGAGGCACAGCTGCAGGCACTGAGCACACGGGTGACAGCCCTTGAGCCCCAGGCCGTCGTACTCGATGACCAAAAGCTCATGGTGCCGGCGGCCGAGAAGTCGGCATTCGAGGCGGCCCAGTCGCTGCTGGCGTCGCGTGCCATTGAGGCAGGCGCGGCTGCCTTTAGTGAATTCAACACCCGGTTTCCGGTATCGGCGCTCGCCCCTTGGGCGCTGAGCTTTGAGGGCTCGGCCTATTACGCGCTTAAAAACTATCCCGCGGCCATCCAGGCGCTCACCCGACTCTCCAAAGACCACCCGAACCACGGACGCACCGCCGACGGGCTGCTCACACTCGCAGCGAGCCAGGCTGAGTCTGGGCAGACCACGGCGGCCCGCACCACCCTGGCCTCTGTGGCTAAGCGCTTCCCCGGCTCTACCGCGGCCCGCACCGCCACCCAGCGGCTCAAGGCGCTTCCTACTGCCGGTAGTAAATGACCGACCTTGCCCAGGTAGAGGCCCTCAGCAACTGGGTGGTCTGGGCTGGGTTGACGATCGGACTGGTCTTTGGCGCCTCGATGCAGACGGGGCGTTTCTGCACCTTGGGCGCGCTCTCCGACTGGGTGCTCATGGGCAACAACAGCCGCATGCGTCTCTGGGTCTGGGCCCTGGCAGTCGCCATCGCCCTGAGCCAAGCCGCCATCGGCCTGGGACTTCTGCAGGATAGCGACAGCTTTTACACCAGTAGCCGCCTGCTCTGGCTCTCCCATATTCTTGGCGGGCTGACTTTCGGCTTCGGCATGGCCCTGGCCTCAGGCTGTGGAAGCCGTACCCTGGTTCGACTCGGAGAGGGAAGCCTGAAAGCCCTGGTGGTCTTTCTGGTCATGGCACTGGCCTCCTTCATGACCATTCGCGGTATCACCGGCGTAGCGCGCAGTCAGACCGTGGAGCAGGTCTTCCTCACCCTGCCAAGCCGACAAGATCTCACCAGCCTTGTCTCCTTCGCCATTCAAGCCCCTGCACAGGTCGTACGCCTGGCCATCGCCAGTGGCGTCATAGCGGTAATGGTCTGGTTTGTTTTTTTCCAGAAAGGGCCGCGCCTTGCCACCCGAGGCATCGTCACCAGCACGCTGGTAGGGGTCTGTGTGGCGGCGGGGTGGTTTGCCACCGGATGGCTTGGCTTTATTGAAGAACATCCCAATACGCTGGAGCCCGCCTACCTGGTTACCAATACCCGCGGGCCAGAGAGCCTGACCTTCGTAGCGCCCCTGGCCTACAGCCTGGAGTTGCTGCTCTACTGGAGCGACCGTTCGCAGACCATGACCTTCTCGATTGCCACGGTGCTCGGCACCGTCCTGGGGGCTGGTATTTCTGCCGTAGTGAGCAAGCGCTTCCAATGGCAAGGCTTTGCATCGACGAAGGACCTCGCCCATCACCTCATCGGCGCTACGCTCATGGGCATTGGGGGTGTGGTGGCTCTGGGCTGCACCATCGGGCATGGCCTAAGCGGTCTCTCGCTGTTGGCACTGGGCTCCACCCTCTCGGTGGCGAGCATTCTTATCGGTGGATGGCTTGGGCTGAGATTTCTCGAGCGGTCAGACTAAACTCCAGGCACCTCTGAGTCATACACCCCTGGTAGGTGCCCACCACGGCACCCACCAACACCCCTGCCCTAGACAGGTCGTGAGAAGGAGACAAAACCGCCCCATTTCCAGGCGGTTTTTTCTTTTTCTTCCTGGACACTACACAAAGACCCCGAAATCTGTAAGAATGTATTGACAGCTTAATGTGTCTATTTTTATCCACACTGAGCTCGTAAGGATATTTTCAGGGTTTCTGCGTGGGTTCGTTGCGGGAGTTCCGGAAATACCCGACCTAGGCGGTTCAAAACTTTCTATAGAAAAACAAGGAGTTCGGACTATGAGTGACAAAGACAGAGTATGGCCCACCGGCCTGACCGAAGCTGAGTCAGAAGAACTGCACCGCAACCTGATCCAAGGCACCCAGTTTTTTGGCCTGATCGCAGCGTTTGCACACCTCTTGGCTTATATCTATTCCCCCTGGCTGGGTTAAGGAGTCGCAATCATGATCTACGGAAAAATGTGGTGTGTTGTACGCCCCTCGTTGGGTGTGCCGTTGATTATTGGTGCCGTGGCGGTTGGCTCGTTTGCCGTGCACCTCGCGCTGCTGACCCACACCGACTGGGTTCCTCGCTTCCTCAATGGGGGCCCACCGGCTGCCAAGGCGGCCATGGTCGTACCGGCGGCAGATGTGGCCGCTGCGCAAGCACCCAAGGCCGACAAGCTCTAAGCGGCATTGGCCTGACAAGGGGCGTGGCTTCTCAGAGCACCGATGGCCACCCCTCTTGCCAGACCCCTGGGCCCTTGTCAGGCATAGCCTCTGCCGCTCTCATTGGGTAAGACACGCGCTATGGCCCACGCACCAAGACGGCTCGCCCAACTCTGGGGCCAACTCGGGCCGCGGTTTCTTCCCTTCGCCGATGTCGCAACCAAAGACCTTCCCCTTTCGCGACTCCTAAGGCTCTCGCTATTTCAGGTTTCTGTAGGTATGGCCCTGGTGCTGCTGATTGGCACGCTCAACCGGGTGATGATCGTGGAGCTGCATGTGCCTGCAGCGCTCGTATCGACCATGATTGCCCTACCCATACTCTTTGCCCCGTTTCGGGCACTCATTGGTTTTCGCTCCGACCATTTTCGGTCCGAGCTCGGTTGGCGGCGGGTTCCCTTCATCTGGAAAGGCAGCCTTGCCCAGTTTGGCGGCTTTGCCATCATGCCTTTTGCCCTTCTCGTGCTCGCAGGCGCGGGCCAGTCTGCCAATGCCCCTCTCTGGGTGGGCCAACTCGCCGCTGCCATCGCGTTTCTGTTGGTTGGCATGGGCTTACACACGGTGCAGACCGTGGGCCTTGCGTTGGCCACCGACCTCACCGCAGAAGAATCCCGGCCTAAGGTGGTCGGTCTCATGTATGTGACGCTGCTTCTCTCCATGATGGTCAGCGCGTTGGTCTTTGGCTGGCTACTAGAGGAATACAGCCCAGGGCGGCTCATTCAGGTTATTCAAGGGGCAGCAGTTACCACCCTGTTGCTTAACGTCATAGCAATCTGGAAGCAAGAGCCGCGCGATCGCGCCAGAACCCATCAGGCGGCTGCGGCTGCGCCGCGATTTCGCGATGCCTGGGAGGCATTTACCTCCGTGGCTGGGGCCCGGCGTTGGCTGGTAGCCATCGGCCTTGGTACCCTCGCCTTCACCATGGAGGATGTGCTGCTTGAGCCCTACGGGGGCGAGATTCTCGGCATGACCGTGGCGCAGACCACCTTTCTTACCGCCACCCTGGCGCTTGGAAGTCTCATCGGTTTTGGCATCGCGGCGCGGGCACTGGGCCGTGGTGGGGATGCCATGCGCATGGCCGCCTATGGCGTGCTGATTGGCGTACCGGCCTTTCTGGTGGTTATCGTGGCGGCTCCCTTGCAGTCGGCCTATGGCTTTTCTGCTGGCGTACTGCTCATTGGGTTGGGCGCGGGGCTCTTCGGCCATGGCACCCTCACCGCAACCATGGGGCTTGCATGTCCAGGACAGTCTGGGCTTGCGTTGGGGGCATGGGGTGCGGTTCAGGCCACTGCAGCGGGCGTTGGTATTGCGCTAGGAGGCGTTTTGCGAGACCTGGCCACCTGGTTCACAGGTGACGCGCACGCCTATGTATTTGTTTATAGTCTGGAAGTGGTATTGTTACTGGCAACGCTGTGGGTTAT
>JBEDFV010000004.1:0-5973 GCA_041175005.1 Pseudomonadota bacterium | reverse complement strand
CCCCAGGCGAGACGCCGACACAGACCCCCATGACCGCCCCTAGGACATGACCACGATGACACCCTTAGAGATCTGGCTGGCGATTGTCGGCATTGCTGCCACCACGCTACTCACGCGGGGCATGCCGCTTCTTCTGCCCGCGCGGTGGCAGCTGCCTGCAGGCCTCTCCTCTGCCTTACGCTATGCGCCCATGGCGGGGCTCACCGCCATTCTGGTGCCCGACGTGGTCTTATCCCAAGGGGCGCTCGCCCTGGAGCCCACAAATCTGAGGCTCTGGGCGGTGGGGGTCGCCTTTGTGGTCTGGTTTCGCTGGCAGAGCACGCTTATGGCGCTGCTCGTGTCTGGAAGCCTTTACCTGGGATTAAGTCTCGTATAGCCCTATTTCGGGGACGCTCCTCATCCGCGGTCGCGAATCTCCGACAAGGGCCGAATCACCGCTGGTGCATCGGAAAAAACCCGCCCCCAGAGGCCCTGTACCGCAGACCGCTCAGCCTGCAGGTCTTCGGCCGCCAGGCGGGCAGAGCCCGCCCCCGCGAGTCGCAGCCGATGCTGGTGCCGACGAAAGACCCGGTACGCATCGGCCACCTGCTGGGCAAGATCGGTGGGGATGAGGCCCAGCTCAGCGCTGATACGCAGCAGGGCAATATTGCCCAGATTGGCCGTAAGCGCCGCATGGTCCGCGCTGTGGCGCAAGACTATGGCCTGCACCATAAACTCAATATCGACCATGCCCCCGGTGTCGTGTTTCAGGTCAAAGAGTCCGCTGGGATTTGGGTGGCCGTCATGCATTTTCTGCCGCATCGCAAGGATCTCTTCGAGCAGGGCCTGCGGATCGCGTGGGAGCCGCAGAATCTCAATACGGCCGCGCTCAAAATCCTCGCCAATAGCCGGGTCCCCGGCACAGAATCGTGCGCGCGTGAGGGCCTGGTGCTCCCAGACCCAGGCCTTGTCCTTCTGGTAGGCCATAAATCCATCAAAGTCACTCACCAAGAGGCCTGCATTGCCGTTGGGACGCAGCCGCAGATCAATCTCAAAAAGGCTGCCGGCCGCCGTCGTCGTGGTGAGCCAGACATTGATGCGCTGGGCGAGCCGGGCGTAATTTTCCTGGGCCTGCTCATGGGAATCGTTGTGCAAGAAGATCAGATCGAGATCGGAGGCATAGCCCAACTCCTTGCCCCCAAGTTTTCCGTAGGCCACGACCGCAAACAATGGCCTATCCCGGTGGCGTTTCGGGCTCGCAGTCCAGGCGGCCTGCAGGGTGGCGCCGATCATGACATCGGCCAGGGCTGAGAGCTGATCAGAGAGCTGTTCTAGCGGCCAGAGCCCGTCGAGGTCTTGCACCAGCAGACGAAAGAGCTGGGCATGATGGGCCTCGCGCAGCACATCCATCTGGCGCTCTACATCGGGCTGCCCCTGCACCACGGTATCGGCGAGTTGCTGCGCCAAGGCCTGTGCAAAGGCCTCGAATCGGGGTGGCTCAAAGAGGGTGCGCGCGTCTAAGAGTTCGTCAAGGACAATAGGATGGCGACGCAGGTAGCCTCCTGCCCAGGACGATGCCTCGATCAGCCGCGCCACCCGCGACAAGGCGTCCGGATATTCATCAAAGAGGGCCAGATAGGCCGTTCGGCGCTGAATGGCGTCAATGAGTCCACTCAGCCCCGCGCGCAGAGACTCTGGCGCGGCACTCGCCTGCGCGAGCGCCTCAATCTGGGCAGTAATACGCGCAAGCCGACTCTCTCTGTCGGTGGCCTTGGGCGACATGCCCGAGGCTTCGGCCGAGGCATTGGCATCTGCCACCTCTTTGCGAAAGAGGCGTTCAAAGAGCAGCGTCACACGGCTGCGGTGGCGGCTGATTTCCGCCTGGAGTTGCGTGCCGTCCTTTAGACCCATCGCCTGGGCGGCCCGCGCCACCTCAGCAGCCGCCCCGCCCAAGACATGGGTCTGGGCATCTTCGACATACTGCAGCCGATGCTCCAGCCGTCGCCAGAACCGATAGGCCTCAAGCAGATCCTCCACCTCTGTGGCAGCGAGCCGCCCTTCCCGCCCCAGCGTGCGCAGGATCTCCCGCGTGCCGCGGGCCTGCAGCGAGGCGTTGCGGCCCCCGCGCACCAGCTGAAAGAGCTGGGCAATGAATTCCACCTCTCGAATGCCGCCGGGCCCGAGCTTCAGGTCCACGGGGTCGAACTCGCCAGCGAGTCGAGACTCACGCTTGAGCGTGCGACGCTCCGCCTCCTCACGTATCTGCCGATGGAGGTCTCGTAAGGCGGCGAGGGCATTGAAATCGAGATACCGCCGAAAGACAAAGGGCCTGCGGATGTCTTCCAGGCTCTCGAGGTCCTCGGCGAAGACTTCCGGTGGGCAGAAAAAAGCGGGGCTCACCACGCGGGCCTTGATCCAGGCATACCGCTCCCACTCCCGGCCCTGCACCATCAGGTAGTCTTCGAGCATGGCAAAGCTGCAGACCAGGGGCCCCGAATCGCCATTGGGCCGCAGCCGAAGGTCAACACGAAAGACAAGCCCATCGGCAGTGGTGTCGCCCAGTACCGTGGAGAGCCGTCGCCCAAGACGGGTAAAAAACGTGGGCAGATCAAGCACACCCTGCCCATCGCCCAGCCCGGTCGTCTCTCCCTCCTCGGCAATCACATAAATGAGGTCGATGTCTGAGGAGGCATTGAGCTCCTGCCCCCCGAGCTTGCCCATCCCCACCACGAGGAGATCCACGGGCCTGCCATCGGGCCGGCATGGAACCCCGTGCCGCTGCTGCATCTGATAGGCCACGGCGCGATACCCAATGCCCAGAGACATCTCTGCAAGCGAGGTAATGCTGAGCAGGTTCTCGTCAAGATCGGATAGGCCTGCTAGGTCACGGGCCATGATCGCTAAGAGAACGCTATTGCGAAACTGCCGCAAAGCCGTACTGACCTCGGGGTCTGCCTCCTCCGCAATCGTCCCCGAGAGCCACGGCACGAGCGCCGGCCAATGGTGGGCCAGATGCGCGGTCATCGCGGCCCGATCCACGGCTGCATGGCAAGAAAGCAGTTGGCCACGGTCGAGCACCAAGGGCAGACTACGGCGCGCAAATGCAGAGTGGTCGAGCACCGCCCGATAGGCTGCACGATCGGCTGGCAGGTCAATTCTGGTGAGATATTCCATCAATAGCGCCTCTGCCCGGTGTGCATAAGGTGTGCAAGAATTTCGATAATGCCAAATTCTCTTCCTTCTTCGCAGGCCTCTGGGTTGCCGCCCGGGCGCGGGCCGCGATGGGGAATAAAGCGGCTGGCCCTCGCGCTGTTTCTTGCCCTGGCTATGGCGGCTGTGGGCAGCGCGCTCGTTGTCCGATACTGGCTCTGGCCAGGGCTGGCCGATCTTCTCAACGACCCCGTGCGGCTTGCGCAGTCCACCGCGCCCTATCTCGACCGCGAGGGGCTTACCCTCGAAGTGCGGGATGCACGGGCCGAATGGACAGAGTGGCTGGCCCCGCGGCTCTCGATTGGCCAGATACGTCTGCGTCAACAAGACGATCAGTCCGAGGTCTTGCTCGCAGAATCGATATCGGCAGACTTCGGGCTACGCAGCCTGCTCTCCCCGCTCTATGGGCTGCCGATATTCTCCCAGCTTCGGGTCTCCGGACTCAGACTGCATGCCCGTAAGGACAACGACAAGAGCCTACGCCTGGCCGGTTTTCAGAGCGCCCCCGCCCAGGACGCGGCGCCAAGCGATGCCGGGCGACAGATCTATAAGGCCCTATCCCTGCAGGGCCCCTGGACCATTCACCAGGCAGAACTCTCCTGGGAAGACTATTCAGAGTCCAGCCCCGCACGCGGGCAAGTCGCACTCGACGACCTCACCCTCACCCTCACCGACGAGGACTTGGCCCTCGAGACCCTCGCGGTCTCTGCCCAACCGCTCTCTGCGCTGCTGGGCCGTATGGTCTGGCTGCCCAGGCTAGAGGGCCAGATCGGTCCGATGCGTCTGCAGTGGAAGGGCGACATCACCGAAGCGCCCCGGCTCACAGCGGCCGAGCGTATTGAGCGACTCAGGCTCGATGTGCAGTTTCAGAATATCGGGTTTGATACCCAGGCCCTCGCCAAGGATCAACCCCTTCAGTCGGTTCAAATCGGCCCACACGGGTTTCTCGGGAGCGCCGGGCTCAGCAGCCTTAGTGGGCTTAGCGGCCGTCTGCTGCTCTCCTCCCAGCAGGGCAGCCTGGCATTACAGAGCAACGGGCTCACCCTGGGCCTGCCCCGCCACCTGCCCGGAGGCAGACTAACCTTCGATGAGGTCTCTGGGCAGATCGATTTTTCTGCACAAGAGCTGGCCAAGAGCCTGGTTCGGGACCATCCCGAGGCCATCGCCCTGAGCCTGGCCGTGGAGCAGCTGACCCTTCGACAGGCTGACCTGAAGCTGCAGGCGCAGGGCCGCTATCGCTATACCGGAGAGGGCCGAGGTCGCCTCGAGGCCAAGGGCAGTATCGGCGGGCTCGCTCCCGCGCAGCTCTCCGACCTGCTGCCCCTCACCATGGGACCAGAGACACGGGCCTGGCTGGTGCGGTCGATACAAGCGGGCCGTGCGGTCAGCGGCGACTTTGAAATTTCTGGGGCACTGGCTGACTTTCCCTATCGCGATCCGAATACAGGAGCGTTTGCGGTGCGCCTGCGCCTGGAAGACCAGACGCTGGCCTTTGATCCTCTCTGGCCGAAGATCACCGGGGCCTTTGTCGATCTCACCTTTGAACGCAGCCGTCTCAGCATAGAGAGCCGGCAGGCGGTCATCGGCACGGCACCCATTACCCGCGTGACGGCCGAGATTCCCGACCTTGGCGCAGCAAGGCCGGTACTGCATCTTCAGGGGGAGATTTCCGGGCCACTTGCCAACATGGTCGACACCGTGAATCGCGCACCCATCCGCGACTGGCTCGGCCAGGCGCTTGTCCAGACGAGCGCACAGGGCCCTGCACGGCTGGCGCTCGACCTGCACCTAGACCTCGATCGCGGCCATGCGGCAACCGTGCAAGGACAACTGGTCTTTCAAGACAACCGCATTCTGCTGGACACCGATATTCCGGAAATCTCCGGCGTCCGGGGGAGCCTCGCCTTTAACGAGAAGGGTCTCACACGACTGGCCGTCTCGGGGCGGGTGCTCGGCGGGCCCTTTTCCGTCGTACCAGCCAATCCACGCGCAGCGCCGATAACGCGACTGGCCGTGAAGGGCGAACTCGCCGCCAGCGCGCTGGAATCATGGCTGCGTCAGTCCGCGGGGATCCCCTTGGCCACAGGGGTCCTCGCAGGCAAAACACCCTTCGGGCTCACAGTCGACCTTGGGCCAACGGGTATCGAGGTGCTTGGCCAGTCGAGTCTGCGGGGTCTGGCTATTCGGCTGCCGGTACCCGCCCGCAAGCGCACCGACGAGGACTGGGGCCTACAGTGGAGCCTCCAACAAAAAACACCTGCCGACGGACCGCGCACCCAGGCATGGCGCATTACAACCGTATCCCACCAGCTCTCGGCAGATATCCTTCGCACAGCGGGCGCACATCGAGAGGCGGCAGCAGTCTCTGGCAGGGTAGGCCTTGGCATGCCAGTCAGCGGGCCCAAGACCAAAGGAATTGTGCTGCAGGTCGCCAGTGACAGCCTAGACCTCTCGGCATGGATAGACGCCTTTGAGGGCCGCTTTACTGAGACACAACAGGGCCCGGGCCTTGCCCGAGTCGAGCTGCAGGCCCAGCAAGTCATGCTTGGAGGCCAGCGAATCTCCGGAGTCCAGGCCAAGGCCGCATCACAGTCCGGCGTCTGGCGGATCGACCTGCAGTCCGCCCAGGTGAGTGGGCAGCTCGCCTGGGCGCCCAACAGCCAGGCCGGCCAGCCTGGACCGTCCGGTGCGACACCAAGCCAAACAGCAAACCAGGCACCTGGCCACTCCTCGGGCACCCTGGTGGCCCGACTCGAGCGGCTCTGGCTGCCCCCGGGCCAGGCA
>JBEDFV010000003.1:0-5320 GCA_041175005.1 Pseudomonadota bacterium | reverse complement strand
CCTCAGCAGGCTGAAATATCAAGACTACGCTGCCGCCGAAGTCGCGCGACTGGCAGAGCAACTGGGCGCCCGCCAGGAGCATAGCCGTATGGCCATCGTGGCCACAGGCGTGCATCTTTCCGACATAGGTACTGGCATGGGCGAAGAGGTTTTTCTCTGTCATCGGCAGGGCATCCATGTCGGCCCGAAAGCCCACCGACCTGGTGCCCGGCTGCCTGCCCCGAATGACGCCGACCACGCCCGTGCCGCCGATGCGTTCGTGGACCTCATCGACGCCCAGGGCGCGGAGCTGTTCGGCCACCAGGGCGGCCGTGCGAAATTCTTCAAACTTCAGTTCTGGATGCGCGTGGATGTCGCGGCGGATCCGGGAGAAGGTCTGTTGTAGAGAATCGGTGGCGGTCGGAGCGTTCATACAGAGATTATGGCCCAGCCTCGGCCATTGTTATACGAGGGCTTCCATGCAGTACGAGTCGAAAGCGGCTTCCGTGTTGCGAACTGGTGACGAGGCTTAGCTCCCCACCGCAGGCCTCCGCGGCCCTGCGGGCGATCGATAGGCCAAGCCCGGTACCCGCCACTGCGCCCACATTGTTTCCGCGGAAAAAAGCCTTAAAGAGTTGGCTCTGCTGCGCCTCGGGCACCCCAAGCCCCTGGTCGGTTACCTCAAAGGTAAGCCGGTCTTCCTCGGCGCGCACCTCGACGGTGACCGGGGCCTCTTGACCGTACTTCAGGGCATTGGTGAGCAGATTTCGCAAGACGATCTCCAGCAGCCGACTATCGCTCTGTACCTCACCTTGAAAACCGTGGTCATGCACAACCACGCGGCTGCGCGGCTGCTTCTGGGAATCGCAGGCCCAGCGGATGGCCTCTTCGAGAATAGAAAGTGGCCGCACCCAGTTGAAAGCAACCATTCGGTCGCCGGTTTCGAGCCGATTAAACTGCAGGGCGTCGTGGAGGATTACCTCCATCTTGTGCAGCGCGTCGCGAATGTTCTCGAAGTATCGGGTGAGCTTGTCGCGGTGCGCCTCTGTCTGCGGGCTGGCAAAGGCCTCAATGAGGTCTGTGCTGGTGGTTACGACGGCCAAGGGGGTGCGCAACTCGTGGCTCAGCACACGCACGATGCGGCTGCGTAAGAGGGCGATTTCTCGCTGCTGCTCGGCGAGTTGCCGGGCCTCTTCCTCTGCATGTTGCTGCGCCTGGATATCGGAGATGGCCCCCACCAGCATCGCGTCTGCCTTGGGCCGTGGCCGCACCATGCGTGCCCGAAATAAGACCCATCGCCAGCCGCCATCGGCCTGGCGTAGCCGGGCCTTGAGCGTTAACTGGCCACTGGGGTCCTCGATCGCTGTGCGGAAGGCCGTGCGAAAGACGGGCCTGTCCTCGCGGTGCAGCCGCACCTCGAGCTCCTCAATGGTGGCCATGGAGTAGTGCGGATTGGTGCCCAGAAGTCCATGCAGATGACTGGAGAGGAAGAGTTCCTGGGTATCCGGCTGCCAGGACCAGATACAGTCCTGGGTGGCATCCACGGCAGCCTCAAAGACGGTCTTCTCCTTGGCGAGCTCTTGGGACAATCGCCGTGCGCGTGTCTCGAGCAGCTGATTCGCGGTTTCTAGGTCTTCTGCCCTTTTGCGGTGGGCATCTTCGAGGCGGTGGTCAAAGACCGAGACCAGAATACCGATGAGGTTGACGGTAAGAAGCAGCATGAAGATAAGCAGCGCCAGACCTGCGTGCTGGCCAAGCAGGTTGGTGAGGCTCTGGTCTAGGGGGCCGGCTGCGATGCCGGTCGGCTGAAGTCCGGACGAGAACTCGGTACCTGCCATGGCCGCGTAGTGCATGCCTGAGGCGGCAATCCCCAGGGTGAGGCCTGTCTGAGCGAGCTGCCATAGGCTGGGGTCGGCATGGGCCCGAAGTGCCGCCCGCAGAGACCGAAAGGCCAGAAGGCAGGTGATCCAGGCAATAAGAAATGCCACCGCAATGCTCCAGGAGGAGAACTCCGGGGCCGGAGCCACCAAGAGGGCGAGCATTCCGCTGTAATGCATGACAACCACCGCTAGCGCCGTGGTTGCAGAGGCGATGGCCTCCCAGTACCAGGCGAGCCGGCCAGTCTGGGCCATGGCCAGGAGCCCCAGACCCGCCGCAAGGGCGGGGAGAAATGACAGGCCCGTGCGCAGGGGGTCGAAGGCCACCGTGAAGGGAAACTGCATGGCCACCATGCCGATAAAGTGCATCGACCAGATTCCGGCGGCGAGGCTCAGCGCCGACCCGAGCCGCCACCAGTGACGGCTACGCCCCTCTTGGGTGCGGCCAGCCCGGACGGCCAGCAATACCGCGGTGGTCGCGGAGAAGACGACGGCTGCAATGGATAGTCCGACAAGAACCGGTTGGTGCCCCAAAACCAATTTATTTAGAATCCTTAAATATGAGAGTGCTCATTATTGAAGACGACCCGCAGCTACGGCCGCTCCAGCGGGAGCTTGTAGAAAGCCTGGGCCATGAGGTCGATGAGGCCACGAACGCCAAGGACGGTCTGGCTATGCTGAAAGGGGATCCCGACATCGAACTGGTGTTGCTCGATCTTGGTCTGCCCCCCGCCCCGCAGGACATTACCGAGGGCCTCTGGTTTCTGCAGGAGGCCCGCCTCTGGGATGCCCTGCTCAAAGTCGTCGTCGTTTCGGGCCAGAGCCACGAAGACGCGCAGCTGCGGTGCGTCGAGGCCGGGGCCTTCGATGTCTTATCCAAGCCCTTTGGGAGGGAACAGCTCGCCTCTGCGCTGAATCGGGCGGCCTTCTTTAGTCGCACTGAGCGCCGGTTGCGTGACAAAGGCGGCAAGTTTCCGGTCATGGTGGTGGCGGATGTGTCCTCTGAGGAGGGGCTCAAAATGGCTCGGGAAGAGGTCGTTGAGCGGATTATTCGAACCACCCTGGCCCAGACTGGCCACAACGTCTCGGAGGCCGCCCGGCGACTCGGAATTACCCGAGAGCATCTTTACTATTACATTAAGAAGTATGGCATCGAGAGGCCGCCGGAAGACCTCTAGCGGGCGTCTCCTGTCAGGGGTTCTTACACCATCTGGTCGATAGACGCCCCCCTCAAAAATAATTTTCCGTAAGGCACTTGACTTTTGTTGCGGTGCCGCATAAAATTCACTTCATGTTGTAAATGCAGGCGTTTTGTAGTTCTGCGTTGCAACAAGTTCACACCAAACCCTCTATTTTTTTGAAAGGATTCATCATGAACCAAGCCATCGTTTCTCCCGACCAGGTTTTAAACGCTGTGAAGACCGGCAACGCCATGTTTGCGCAAGTAGCTGCTACGTCGTTTGATGCTATGGAAAAGCAGATCGACCTCAACCTGAAGGCACTGCGTGCAAGCCTGGCCGATATGGCCGAGGCCTCTAACCAGCTGCTCGGCGTGAAAGATTTCCAAGAGTTCTATGCCGCTGCTCAGCACAATGCCCAGCCCATTGCGGCCAAGGCCACGAGCTATGCCCGCAAGGCCTATGCGATCAATGCTGAGACCGCCTCTGAGTTTGCCCGCCTGGCAGAGCAGCAGGTTGCTGAAGCCAACAAGTCGGTGGCCTCAATGATTAATGAAATGAACAAGTCCGCCCCCGCTGGTACCGAGGGTGTGGTGGCCCTGGTGAAGTCTGCCTTCAGCGCATCGAACACTGCCTACGACGCCATGAACAAGGCCACCAAGCAGGTCGTTGACATGGTCGAAGCCAATGTCGAGGCGGTTGCCAAGGCTGGCGAGTCGGTGGTCAATGGTGCTTCCAAGGCGCCTGCCCGCAAGCGCGCTGCCGCTGAGTAATTCTTTCAGGCATCTGGCCGAGGCATGCCTCGGCCTGGCCTGCCGAAAGCCACCACCGGTTTGTCTGGTAGTGGCTTTTTTCTTTCTCCCGCTCCCTTGGTCCCTTGCTCCCTTGGGTTCCTACAACGCAGCAGAGGTGAGGTGGGCGTAGACATCGGGCACAAACCGCTGGGCCTCCTTGGGCGGGCGGCGGGGAGACTTCTGCTTGGAGGGTTGGGGGATTTTCGGTAACGCAATAGCCCCCTTGCGCACGGACTTGTATGGAATCTGGCGCAGCAGGTGGTGAATACAGTTCAGGCGGGCACGCTCTTTGATGTCCGCATCCACAACGAACCAGGGCGCCTGGGGAATGTCTGTGGCCTCCATCATGGCGTCCTTGGCCTTGGAATATTCGTGCCAGAGCGCCCGCGAACGAATGTCTACAGGGCTGAGTTTCCAGGTTTTTAGCGGGTTGCGGGCCCGCTCTTGGAAGCGCCGTTCTTGTTCCTCAGGGCTCACAGAGAACCAATATTTAATGAGGCGTATGCCTGAGCGCACGAGCATGCGCTCAAATTCTGGGCAAGACTGAAGAAAGTCTGCGACCTCCTCGGCGCTGCAGAAGTCCATCACCCGCTCCACCCCCGCGCGGTTGTACCAGGAGCGATCAAAGAGCACGATCTCTCCGGCTGTAGGAAGATGGGCCACATACCGCTGGAAGTACCACTGGTGGCGTTCTTTCTCGGTGGGTTTCGGCAGGGCCACGATGCGGCAGACGCGGGGATTGAGCGGCTCGATGATGCGCTTGATGGCCCCCCCTTTGCCCGCAGCGTCACGGCCCTCAAAAATGACCACAATCTTTGCACCTGTGGCTACGACCCATTCCTGCATCTTGACGAGTTCCACCTGTAAGTCGTGCAGGGTCTTGTCATAGAGGCGGCCGGTGAGTTCTTTGCCCGGCGTCTTGCTCGGTTTCTTGTCTGCTTTCATAGGGTGTGTCACCTGTCCGTGGTTAAGAGCCAGCCTTCTACCAGGGCGAGGCTCCGGTTCTGATCGACATCGGAAATCGGGCTGTGATGCAGCGCGGCCTTTAGTGTCTGCAAAGCGGTGGCGCGGTCTTGGGCGGCTCCCAGTTTTTCTTGGGCGCGGGCCGATTGCTTGGCCCAGCCGGCAAGGTTCTGTGGGGCGCCGAGGTCGCGCAGCAGAGGGCTCGCATACCGCAGCGCCTTGTGGGCAAGCCGCAGCCGGTGATCCGCTTCTGGTGAGGGCTCTTGTCGGCAGCGCTTTTCGCGGCGCTCTATCCGTTTTTTGAGCCGCTCTGCCTCTGCCTTGGCAAAGGCTGGTGCAGACCCATCGATTGTGCGCGGCTCGTCTGGCATGGTGTGACAGAGGGATGCAAGGTCGCAGAGGAGTACGGGGACCACCGGCCTTAAGAGCGCGTGAATAAGCGAAGCACGTAGGTCTGCCTGATAACCACGGGCAGCCGATGCGAGATTTTTCAGGGCGCTGTCTGCGGACAGTCGGCCCTCTAAAGGAC
>JBEDFV010000002.1:0-4066 GCA_041175005.1 Pseudomonadota bacterium | reverse complement strand
CGTCTTGCTCTTTCGCCTGGCGATCTGCTGGCGTTTGCCTCTGCGGGCGCCTATGGAAGCGCGATGGGATCGCAGTACAACAGTCGGCTGCGCCCCCCCGAAGTACTCGTCCGCACCGATGGGCGGGTACAACTTCTCCGACGGCGTGACCGGTTTGAAGATCTGATTCTGACCGAGCAGATTCCAGACGATCTCTGAGATCCCTGATCTCTGACAACGGTGGGCGTTACCGCGACGCCAGAGGCTTACCCGGCCAGGCTTTCAGAAGCGCCACGGCAATAAAGGCCGACGCATAGACCCAGACCTCGCGATAGTCGTTCTTTCCCATCTTGTGGAGAAAGAAGTGCACGAGGCTCAAGACCACAATCAGGTGCACCAGACGGTGCAGCGCCTTCCATCGGCTGCCCAGTCTGCGCATGCTGAATCGATTCGATGTGGCCGCTAGGCTCAGCAGCAGTAGCAGGCCCAGGAGACCCACCGAGACAAAGGGCCGCTCACCAATATCTTTCAATACCGAGACCAGCAGACGATCATGCTCAAACTGCAGATAGGCAAGAAAATGAATCACCGCATAGCCGCAGGTCCAGAGGCCCATCGCACGCCGTGCGGCGAGAACCGCAGAGTCCAGCCATCGGGCCCAGAGCGGTAGGGCATAGACCCAGAGGAGCAGCACCAGACTGACCTCGCCCAGGCCACGCAGGATTTCTTCTTGCGGATTGGTGCCGAGGTCATGGCCCGAGCCAATTGCCCAAAGAAGAAAAAAAAGTGGCAGGGCCGCCCAGAGATGGAGGGCTGCTTTCAAGACCACCACCCGCGACGACGGCTCTTAGTAGAACCGCCGCAGGTCCATGCCGGCGTAGAGTCCCTCGACCGCCTCGGCATAGCCGTTAAACATGAGGGTGGGCCGCCGCGGCGCAAATAGGCTGTCCTCGCCGATACGTCGCTCGGTGGCCTGTGACCAACGCCGGTGCGGTACGTTGGGATTCACGTTGGAATAAAAACCATACTCCTGGGGTGCGGAGACATTCCAGCTGCACTCGGGCTGATTTTCCACAAAAGAAATCCGTACCAGGGACTTCGCACTCTTAAAGCCATACTTCCAGGGGACGACAATGCGTACCGGCCCACCATTCTGCGCCAGCAATGTCTGGCCATAGGCCCCAAAGCAGAGCAGGGTGAGGGCATGGTTTGCCTCATCAAGCCGCAGCCCCTCGTGATACGGCCAGTCGAGCACATCGGAGCGCAGCCCTGGCATCTGCTGGGGATCGGCCAGTGTGGTGAAGGCCACATACTTTGCGGAGCCCAGGGGCTGCACCCGCTGGATGAGTGACGAGAGGGAGTAGCCAATCCATGGGATCACCATCGACCAGCCCTCCACACACCGCAGCCGATAGACCCGCTCCTCCATGGGCGCGAGCTTGCGCAGATCGTCTACGCCAAAGGTCTGCGGCCGGGCCACAAGGCCATCGACCACCACGCGCCACGGGTCCATCTTCAGCCGGCTCGGCGCATGGCGGGCCGGGTCAGACTTCTGTGTGCCGAACTCGTAGAAGTTGTTGTAGGTGGTGGCATCTTCCCAGCGGGTCTGCTTTTCCATACTGACCCAACGGCTCGCGCGGGCAGCCAGGGGCTGCGCTGGGGTGAGTGCATCTTTGGCAGAGGACTGGGCTCGCGCGGGCACCGCCAAAGATGCCCCTGCAAGCCCTGCCACCCCGATGAGGCCCGTAACCCCTGAGGTGCGCAGAAAGGCACGCCGATTTTTCCAGACCGCATAGGGGGTCATCTGCCCGGCAAGATCGTCGCCTCGACAGTATTGGTCTATGCGGCGCAGGGCCATGGGCGTATCGGCCTAGAGCTGGCCGTAGGAATGCAGCCCCGAGAGGAACATATTGACCCCCAGGAAGGCAAAGCCGGTGATCAATAGGCCAACCAACGACCAGTAGGCAGCAAACTGGCCACGCAGCCCTTTCACGAGCCGAAGGTGAAGCCAGGCGGCATAGTTGAGCCAGACAATGAGCGCCCAGGTCTCTTTGGGGTCCCACTGCCAGTAGGTGCCCCAGGCCTCAGCCGCCCAGAGTGCTCCCAGAATGGTGGCCACCGTGAAAAACGCAAAGCCAATTGCAATGGCGCGATACATGACATCGTCGAGTACCTCCAGGCTTGGCAGCACCGCGGCAATGCGCCGGCGCAGGGCAATAATGCCGCCCACAAATACCGCGGACACGCCAAAGTAGAAGGCCCAGTAGTCTGGTAGCCCTGTCTTGCGAAAGACCAGGGGTTCGGCGCAGAGCAGTACGCCAAGAATAAATAGGGGAGCCAGTGAGAGAACCGACTGGGCCTGGGCCTTCACCTTTATAAGGTAAGCAAAGCCGACCATGGCGGCGATGGAGAAGGTGCCATAGCCGATAAAGTTGGCCGGCACATGGATCTTCATCCACCACGACTGCAAGGCAGGCACCAGGGGTTGAATCTCGTGGGCCGACCGGGTGGCCGAGTACCAGAGGAGAAATCCTACGGCGGCGACGATGATGATGGAGACGAAGCCGCCGAGGGTGCGGGTCTGATACCGGCGCTCATAGAACAAATAGAAGAGTGCGGTAACGAGCGCAAAAAGGATGAAGACCTCATAGAGGTTGCTGACTGGAATGTAGCCAATGTCGGGCGAGATGAGATACGACTCGTACCAACGCACCAAAAGCCCAGTGAGCCCCATGACAGAGGCTGCCCAGGTAAGTACGGTTCCCATCCAGAGGGCCGTGGCCCCATGGGCAAAGATGCCCACCCAGTAGGCCACGCTGGCAATCGCAAAGAAGGCGCACATCCAGAGGATGGCCGACTGCGAGGACAAGAAATACTTCAGCAGAAATGCCTCGTCGGCCCGCGCGAGGCTGCCGTCATAGGCATTGATACCTACCAAGGCCAGGGCGGCAACCCCCAACAGATAGACTCGCATGGCTGGCCAGAGCCAGCCAATAAAGACCATGCTTGGCACGCAACACCAGAGAATGGTGAGTTCGTAGCCATCCATAAACGCCGAGTAACGGGCAGTGGCAAAGGCCGCCCCCAGGGTCAAGATAAAACCAAAAACGAGGTCGATCCAAGACAGTCTTCCTCCGCCCACCGCGTAAGAACGGGCCTCCGAGGAACCGCCAGACAGTACCGTGGTGTTCATTGCATGCTCTCCCTAGGACTCTATTGCCTGTTGTGCGGGGCTAGGCGGAAGGCCGGCCCACGGCGTTTTTTAATTCCTCAAACTCACGATCGAAATCCAACGACGGGCGCGGGGTGGAGGCCGATATACGGACGGCCCGCGGTTGGCCCTGTGCATCGTGACTCAGCCAGACCCAGACCCGACGCTCAGGGATATAGAGCATCGCGAAGATTCCGAGCACCAGCAAGAGACACCCCAGGTAGACTGTGGTCTTGCCTGGCGAACGGGTGACCTGAAAGACCGAGGCCTGAATGTGCTGGTAGTCATTGAGCGCAATCAGCATGGGTGCGTCATACATCAGGCTGTCGCTAAACGCATTTAAGGCCCGCTGTGTGAACTCGAGGTTGGCATCGGTGCGCTCCAGTCGCGGTAGACGATCGGCCTGACGCGCCAGCTGCCAGACCTCCCAGAAGGCGCCCGTGAGCATGCGGACGATGACATCGGCGGCCTGATCGCGCTCCTCTGTCGGCACCGAACGCTCAAGAATATCGGCGAGGTTTTGCAGCCCCCCTTGGGCCACCGCATCAAGGGCCCGCTGGGCACTCTCAGCCAGAGCCGCGACCATGGGGGCCGGTGCCGAAGACCGGGCAAAGGCAAGGGCCGCCTGGCGGCGCAGATCGGCGTCCTCCATGGCGGCGCGAATGCGCAAGAACTCGTCCATGGAGTCTTTTTCGTCAGCGGGAATTCTTAAGTACCGAAACGACTCATCCGGTGAGGAACGCACGCCTGAGAGATAGACGCGGGCCCCCTCGAGTTCGACGGGCAGCATGTAGTTATGAAACTCTTTGGCCTGCCCCGCCGCATCGCGAATCTTGTAGTTAAAACTTGGGCCCACGTTTTGGAGCTTCTTTTCTT
>JBEDFV010000001.1:0-3518 GCA_041175005.1 Pseudomonadota bacterium | reverse complement strand
GGCGTGGCCTGCTGGGTTGGGGGTGTCTGCTGCTGTGCAGGCTTGGCCGGGGGCGTGGCCTGGCGCTGCATGGGTGTCGCGGACTTTCCGATGGATCCACCGCCACCCATACGCTTGGCCTGCGCCTCAGAGAGGCCCATTGTTGCAACAACAAAGACGAGCGCCACGACGGCGGCGCTTAGGCGCGCACCGATCGAGGCGGTGATCTTAGAAACTGTGGTCTGACTACCGAGTTGTGCCATCGATGCCTCCTTTGTGACGGCCTACGTGAGCCGGATTCCCTGATGGAGTGCCACCACCCCACCGGTTAAGCGCTGAAACCTTACCACGCCAAACCCTGCAGAATGCATCATCTCCTTAAGGGCTTCCGGGCCAGGATGCATACGGATCGACTCGGCAAGATAGGCGTAACTCTCCGCGTCGTTGGCAATCTTTTGGCCAAGCCAGGGCAGAACCTTAAACGAGTAATGGTCATAAAGGCGACGCAGGGGCGGCAAGACCTCGGAGAACTCAAGCACCAGGAGTTTGCCCTGGGGTCTGAGCACCCGATGCATCTCCGCAAGCGCGCGGTCTTTATGGGTCATGTTGCGTAGCCCAAAAGCAACCATGACCCGATCGAAGGTCTTGTCGGCAAAAGGAAGATGCTCGGCATCACAAACAACCGCCGGCACGGGATAGCCGGCATCAATGAGCCGATCACGCCCACGGGCAAGCATCTGGGCGTTAATGTCGGTCATCACCACCGACCCCGCCGGCCCCACCCGCTGGGCAAAGGCCAAAGCAAGATCGCCCGTGCCACTGGCGACATCGAGTACGGACTGCCCCTCGCGAATCTGGGCCTGGGCAATGGCTATGGCCTTCCAGACACGATGAAGCCCCAATGACATCACATCGTTCATGAGGTCATACCGGCCTGCCACCGAGTCAAATACCCGGCGTACATGGCGTACCTTCTCCTCTTCAGGAACCTGCTGAAATCCAAAATGGGTCTGGGTCATGCCGAAGGCTGCCTTTCACGGGTAGCACCGGCTGCCGAGAGCCGGTCGAGGTAGTCTTGCCAGAGCGCCGACTGATGCCGCCCAAGCCAGTAGAGATACGACCAGGAATAAAGCCCTGTGTCGTGGCCATCAGAGAAATGCGGCTGCACCGCATACTGACCCACAGGCGCCAGACGCTGGATCGTGACATCGCGCTTGCCCACCTGCAAGACCTCCTGGCCCGGCCCATGGCCCACCACCTCTGCGGAGGGCGAATAGACCCGCAGAAATTCAAAGGGGAGCCGAAATGTGCTGCCATCTTCATAGGCAAGCTCCACCACGGCCGACTGCTGATGCACAACAATCGAGCGGGGTACGGGCGCGGTGTCGTCGTGCCGAAATGCAACAAAGCCCGTGTTTGTCATTGACTTGTCATCTTCATGGCATAAATTAAGGGTATGGCAAGCACGATTCTAGTCGTAGAAGACGAGCCGGCAATCGCCGAACTGGTGGCCGTGAACCTGAGTTTCGCGGGGCATAAAGTCTTGCGGGCCGCCGACACCCTGGCCGCCGACCTGATGATACGCGCGGAACTTCCCGACCTGGTGCTACTTGACTGGATGCTCCCGGGGTCCAGTGGCATCCAGTATGCACGCCGCCTTCGGTCCGACGAGCGAACAAACGGCATACCGATTATCATGCTCACCGCCAGGTCTGAGGAAGGTGACAAAATTGAGGGCCTAGACAGTGGTGCCGATGATTACGTCACCAAGCCCTTTTCGCCCAAAGAGCTCCTGGCCCGCATTAAGGCGGTCTTGCGGCGGCGGGCCCCCCAACTTACCGATGACACGGTGGAGATTGCGGGCCTGCGGCTTGACCCGCAGACCCATCGGGTCAGCGCCAAGGGTCAGGCCCTCGACCTTGGTCCCACAGAGTTTCGGCTTTTGCATTTCTTTATGACCCACCCGGAACGGGTCCACAGCCGCAGCCAGCTGCTCGACCATGTCTGGGGGGACCATGTTTTTGTGGAAGAGCGCACGGTGGATGTCCATATCCGCCGACTCCGGCAGGCGCTCGTTGGTACACATCATGACCGGCATGTAGAGACCGTACGCGGCAGCGGCTATCGATTCACCGCCCTGCCCTCGGGGGGCAGCGCCACTTAGGTCCACGGGGCCGCATAATCCTGCCCATGACGGGGTTCTGGTTTCGGATCTGCATGATCTTTCTGGGTATTGGCCTGGCGGCGGGATTTTTTCAACTCGTTGCCGGGGGCCAGGCCGGGCTCTGGGTGATGGCCATAGGCCTGGCATTCTGGGTGGGATTTCAGGTCTGGCACCTTGAGAAGATGGTGCGCTGGCTCAATGATTTTCGTCTAGGCAATGTGCCTACGGGGCTCGGCACCTGGGACCTGCTCTATGCCGCCGTCTATCGACTGGCCCGCTCCTACGAACGGCAGCAATCGCAGCTGCAAGAAATGCTCAAGAGCTTTCGGAGTGTGACAGACGCCATGCCCGATGGGGTGGTGTCGCTTGATGACCACCACCAGATCACGTATGCCAGCCTGCGTGCAGAACAGCACCTGGGACTCAAGGCCCAGGCCGATCTGGGCCGCAATATTCTCAACCTGTTGCGCCACCCCGACTTCGTCAAGTATCTGGAATCTGGGCAATGGAAGAGCCCGGTCGTACTTCGGGGTGTGCCCCAGCCAGACAGGATCCTGCAGCTTCAGGTCATTGCCTACGGTCAGAGCGAGCGACTCCTGCTTACCCGCGACATTACCCAGATCGAACGGCTCGAGACCACGCGACGAGACTTTGTGGCCAATGTCTCCCACGAGCTCAAAACGCCCCTCACGGTACTGGCAGGGTACATCGAGACCCTCAGAGATCTGCCTCTCGATGAGGCACAGCGGGGTCAGGCGCTCTCAACCATGGGAGATCAGGCTGAGCGCATGCAGCGGCTCATTGAGGATCTGCTCACACTCGGTCGACTTGAGACCGAACAGACGCCCCCGGGTGATACGCCGATTTCAATGCCAACCATGCTGACCCGACTGGTACAGGAGGCGCAAGCCTTGAGCCATCAGAGCCACGAGATCTCCGCAGCCCCGACCATCACGGGCCCCAAGGCCGTGCTAGGAGAGGAGCGGGAGCTCTACAGCGCCTTTAGTAACCTGGTAAATAACGCCGTGCGATACACGCCCAAGGGTGGCGACATCCGACTCGACTGGCAGAGCGCATCGGATGGGTCAGCAATTTTTAGTGTGCGCGACAGTGGCCCGGGAATCGAATCGCAACATCTCTCACGACTCACCGAGCGGTTTTATCGCATTGACAAGGGCCGGTCTCGGGAGACCGGGGGCACCGGGCTCGGGCTGGCGATTGTCAAGCACGTCGCCTCGCGGCATGGGGCCGAACTGAAAATAGAGAGTACGGTCGGACAAGGGAGCTGCTTCTCGCTGCGATTTCCGAGCAGGCGCCTAGGTACCACCGACGCCCCGCAGGCGAGCCAAGCCAGCAGCTAGACCAATACCCGCTC